>CAMYNZ010000263.1 GCA_947259865.1 uncultured Desulfobacterales bacterium
GGCCCGGAAGACCGTTTTTCGGGTGAAAAAATCTCACCGGTACTTACGGTTTGGAAGTGGACCGATTTTGACGAAATGCTGGACCGCCTCGAAAAAATCCTCGAGTTCTCCGGCGCCGGCCATTCCGTTTCCATACACACGGAAAACGATGACCGTCGGATTCAACTGGCCCTGCGGGCCAACGTGGGGCGGGTAGTCTGCAATATGCCCCACGCCCATGCCAACAGCGGTGGATGGACGAGCGGACTGCCCACTACAGATTCCCTCGGTTGCGGCAGCTGGGCCGGAAACATATTCAGCGGTAACATTAACTGGGAAAACTTTCTCAACTATACCCTGCTGGCAATTCCCAAAGAAGAGTATATACCTTCAGAAGAAGAGCTGTGTGGCGATTACCTTAAGAAATGGGGCCGGGACTAGCATTAACCTGTTTAGTCAACAGCTGTATCGATAATTAATATTGATTCACATAGAAATATAATGAAAGATGAATCGGTGAATCGGTGAAGGGGAGAATCGGCGTACTGTTTATCACCGATTTGTGAATCGGCGAATCGGTGATGGGGAGAATCGGAGCACTGCAGTTTACCGGTTTATGAAAGGCCGAATCGGTGAAGAGAAGATGCGGGGTATTGCATATCACTCTATTATGAAATGGTGAATCGGAGCTTAGCATCGCACCGGCTCACCGTTTCTCCGTTTCTCCATTTCCCTGGTTCACCGTTTCTCCCACTCTCCGTTTCTCCGTTTCAATACTTTACCTGGTTGATTCCACAGGTGGTGTTTATTCCCTCTCATTTTAATATCTAAAATCATGTAAAATTATGATAAAGGCCGTTATCTTCGACTTCGGGCAAACTCTGGTAGACTCCGCCGACGGGTTTCGTGCGGCTGAAAAAGAGGTACAGGAAAAAATTTTTTCTGATCTGCTTGCGAGTTCTGATATCGAATCTCCGGAGACCTTTTTAGACCTGTACCGTTTGATTAGAAAAAAAAATCACGATAAATCTATTTTTTCCAGGGTAGCTACCTGGCAGGGAGTATACCGACATTACCATGCGGAACCCGATCTGCAGCGGTTTGAAAAATGGGAAACATCTTACTGGGAAAAAGTTAAAACAAAAACCAAAATTTTTCCAGAATCCCAACAGGTGCTGCGTAATCTTTCAGCCGACTATCGGCTGGCAGTTATCACCAACACCCAGGGCCAAAAAACGACACAAACACATCGTCTGAGCGAGTACCCTGAGCTGGAAAATTTTTTTGAAGTTATCATTGTCGCCGGCCAAGGTGGTGTCCCTCCCAAACCGGATCCCAAACCCTTTCGATTGTGCTTGAAGAAGTTAGGACTTACCGGTTCAGAGGCCGTTTACGTCGGAGATGACTGGCGGATAGATATCTGCGGTGCAAAAAATGCCGGTCTACGGCCTGTGTGGCTGAAACACCGCAAAGTTCGGCGAAACTGGCCGGCGGTGGATACTGCTGTTCCCGTAATTACCAGCCTTAAGCAGTTGCTTGATCTACATGAGGTTTTAGGCCATGAAAGCAGAAAAACATCGTCGTAAAACGGCGCTAATCCACAGTTCCGAGACCGTCTATAAAGGCAAGCTCTTCTCATTTGTGACCGAAGACGTCACCCTTCCCAATAAAGCAAGGGCAGAACACGCCTGGGTGCGTCATCCGGGTTCAACCGCCATCGTACCTTTTTTGGATGATGGCTCGGTGGTCATGACCTTGCAATACCGGCATGCCGTAAGAGAATATCTTCTGGAAATTCCGGCCGGCACCCTTGACCCGGGTGAAACCCCGCTTAACTGCGCCAAGCGGGAATTGGAAGAAGAGACAGGATACGTGGCCGCAACATTGACCCAACTTGCCCAGGTGTATATATTGCCGGCCTATTCCAACGAAAAAATACACATATACCTTGCCCGGGGCTTAAAACCGACCCGGCAAAATCTCGATAAAGACGAGATTATAGATGTCGTCAAATACTCGCCCGATCAACTCAAAGATATGATGAATGACAGTATCATCACCGATGCACTCACTATTTTATCCCTTCAACATGCCTGGGAGTTTCTGCGTGAAGATGAAGATTGATTTTAAAAAAGACTACTCCTCGTTTCAAACCGGGGCCAGGCGCATGCAGGCAGCCATGCAGGGGATCCCGGACCGGGTCCCTGTGTGCGCCCAGGTGCATGAGTTTGTCATGCGAGAACTGGGGATCAACGCCAAAGAATTCTATACAACGCCGCATTATCTGCCCGCAGGCACACTTGAAATCATGGATCGGTACGGGATCGATGTACCCGTTGTGGATTATGACGTTTACAACATCGAAGCCGAGGCACTTGGCCAGACGGTTATATACAGTGACCACGGCATGCCGGATGTCGATCGTTCCAGACCGTTGATAAGCGGTCCCGGGGATCTGGAAAAAATAAAAACCCCCGACTTCGATACCCAGGGGCGGTTTTCCACCGTCATCGAAATGCAATCCATATTCTCTGAACTCACCGGGGTTGCGCCGACGCTGGGTTTTTGTGCTCCTTTCAGTCTGGCGGCCAATATTCTGGGAATTGAAAAACTCCTCACAGCGATTGACAGCCATCCGGATTTTATTCGCAGCCTGTTCGATAGACTGACCGATGATGTGCTGGTGCCCTGGATTAGTTATCAAAAAAAGAAGTTTCCCAATAACCGGGGTATCGTCGGAAGTGATGCCACCGGCTCACTGCCGATTGTCAATCCACAGATTTTAAAAGAATGGATTATTCCCTGGATTTTACGTCTGCGGGAAATGTGCGGTCCGGAAGTCTATGTGCCTAACTGGGTGGGTGAAAGCTATCTAAAAAATCCTGAGGACATGTTCGAGCTGAAACTGCAGGTTTGCCCGGAATTTCTGGAGGGCCAGGATCCCGATGTTGTTGAAATCGGACCTGACGTTTACAGGGCTTTCGCAGATAAAAAGGGGCTTCCGCTCTTATTGGGAATCGGAGCAGGCTTTATGGACCTGAGCACCCCTGATGAAGTGGCCGCCAGGGTAAAACATTATATCCAGGTCGGTGGCAAAAACGGACGGTTGGCCCTGTACTTATGCAACCTGAGCGCTCAAACGCCTCCCGAAAACATTATAGCCGCTATTGAGGCGGTCCACACCTATGGTACCTATGGATAAAGGTTGTCGGCAACAAATCGTTGAAATGGTCGAGGAACTTTACGACATCGGAAAAGTTAAGGACGTCTGCGAGATATATGGCGGCTATATTAACCGCAGCTTCGGGATAGTGGTTCAAACCAAGCAAGGCTCAAAAGATTATTTTCTCAGAAAATACAAACGGGGAATTGCCGTAAATGAAGTTAAATTTGAACATGCCCTCATCAACCACTGCATTGCCGGGGGCTTAACCGTTGCTGCCCGGGTTGTCGCCAATCGAAAAAACAGAACCTATGTCAAGCCGTCTAACAGCAAAAGTATATTTGCGATATACGCGTACCTTGCGGGTGAAGACAAATATACCTGGGACACCCCGACGCTGAATGACGAAGAATACAATAGTGCAGCGAGAATGCTGGCGACTTTCCACACTGCCGCCAGAGATTTTGATCCCAAAGGACTTCAAAGAAAGGAAGCAAAAATACTCGAATCGCTCCCCAGGTTCTCTGTCGCTATCAAGAAGTTTGCCCGCACAGCAGGTACGGGTAAATTTCATAGATATTTTTTGGACCACTTGGAGGACATCCTTAGCGTCATCAATAAAACCCGCATCGATGGGGCTGATACAGTCAAAATGCCGTTAAATCCGATTCATTGCGATTACCACCCCGGTAACCTCAAGTTTAAAAATAACCAGGTTGTGGGGATTTTTGACTTTGACTGGTCTAAAATCGATTTCCGGTTGTTTGATGTCAGCCTTGCCCTGGATTACTTCTGCAGTAGTTGGGAGGACGAACATGACGGCGAAATGCGCCTGAATAAGTGCAATCTTTTTTTAACAACCTATCAGGAACAAATGCATCGCTTGAGCGGTATGGCGCCGTTAAATGAAATCGAGATTAAAAACTTTCCGGCTATGCTTGCGGCAGCCAACCTGTACCTGATCAACTGGATTATATCGTCTTATTACGCCGATCCCGATCTGAACGACTATGAATACCTCGCCTATCTCAAGCATACCGTAAGACTTATGCATTGGATTGAAAAACATGAGGATGATATGGTTCAGATGATGTCGGCCCTTCCTCTTTAAAAAATCATTTTTCAACTTCAGTGATGCAGTCTTCAACAATTTGAAGTGCGGTGTCCATTTCTTCTTTGGTTATGGTCAGCGCCGGTGTCAAGGTAATGATATTTCCCATGGTCAACTTAAAACTGACGCCCCTGGTCAAGGCACGGTACATAACCGCTTCGGCTTCTTGGCTTGCCCGTTCACGGGTTTTTTTGTCTTTGACCAGCTCGATACCAAGGAACAGACCCAGTCCGCGCACGTCCCCGATCAGTGGATGGGATTGCTTCATTTTTTTCAGGCGCTTGAGTGAATACTGCCCCAGTTTGCGGGCATGCTCCACCAGATTGTGTCTTTCTATGTATTCAATGGTGGCCAGGGCGGCTGCACATGCCACCGGACTTTTTTCATGGGTATAGTGCCCCAGCGCCCGGTCTGCGGCAATATCCAACTTTTCCCGGGCAATGATCCCCGCCAGCGGAAAGACACCCCCGCCCAAACCCTTGCCAAGGATTACGATATCCGGTGTTATACCGAAATTTTCAAAGGTAAACATTTTACCGGTGCGTCCCAGGGCATGGGGGATTTCATCGAGGATGAGCAGGGCACCATACCGATCACAAGCGCGGCGGATTTTTTGCCAGTATTCAGATCGGGGGATATAGGGGGTGCTGCGGATCGGCTCGGCAATGACAGCCGCGATATCCCCCTCTTTTTCCAGAATGTATTCCACATACTTGGCGCAGGTTAAATCGCACCCGCCTCGTTCTCCACAGCCAAAAACACAATGATACTCGTCCGGCGGCGGCACGTGCTCGGTGCCGGCAAGCAGCGGACCAATGTCCCGACGAAAAAGCGCCTCGCCGCCGATGGATATGGTGTCCAGGGTCGCACCGTGGAATGAATCCCACATGGAGATGGTTTTATGACGACCGGTTACCAACCGTGCGAGCTTCACGGCCATACCGACGGCCTCCGCCCCGCCTGGACAACCCAGGGACTTGTTCAGATCACCCGGGGCGATTGCAGCCAGCTTTTTAGCCAGATTTACTGCGGTGCGATTGGTAGAACGCCGGGTACAAAAGGAAAGTTCATCGAGCTGTTTTTTTATGGCCGCCATGACATCCGGATTGGCAAAACCGACCTGATGGACATTATTGCCGTGAAAATCCATGTAGCGGCGCCCCTGCAAATCCTCGATATAGATGCCCTCACATTTTTGGAGGGCATTGAGACATGGTG
>CAMYNZ010000264.1 GCA_947259865.1 uncultured Desulfobacterales bacterium
AGGGCCTGGGGCAAAATAACCAGGCGCATCGTCAGAAAATAGCTTAAGCCGATCGATTCCGCAGCTTCATATTGTCCACGGGCCATCCCCTGCAATCCTCCCCGGACGACCTCGGCGATGTATGCCGCCGTAAACAGAATAATGGCTATCTGGGCCCGTAAAATATTGTGGATGTTTATACCTTCCGGCAGAAAAAGTGGAAATATGATTGAGCCCATAAAAAGCAGACTGATTAACGGCACGCCGCGGATCAATTCGATATAGACGACACTGAGGATTCTGATGGTTGGCATTTTGGACTGTCGTCCCAGGGCAAGGATGACACCCAGCGGATAGGCGGCCGTAAGTCCGAAAACCGACAGCAGGAGCGTTAAGGGCAGGCCGCCCCATTGACTGGGTTCAACCGGGTCTAACCCAAAAAGACCCCCTTTCATGAGCAACCCCATTAAAAATAACCCCGCCAGCCAGCCATAGCCCAGATATTTAGTCCAATGATCCCTGTTGCGGCTGTAAAAAAGAAGACCGAACAAAAGCAGCATGGCAACCAGCGGTCTCCACTGCAATTCTGCGGGGTAGAAACCGAATATTATAAATCGAAAGTTGGCCCAGATAATGGACCAGCAGGCCCCTGAGGCTTCCCGGCAGGCAGCTCCGGTTGTCATCCAGAGGCTGTCCACAAATGCCCACTGCAAAAGCGGTGGTACGGTTATCCAGAGGAAAAATAGCGTTACAATGGTGAGAACGGAGTTAAAGACACCATTAAATAGATTGGCGCTGACCCATCCGATAACGCCTACATGTGTGACCGGGGGCTTTAACGCTTGGGTGGATATTTCTTTTGCAAAACCTTCCATGGTATTTAAGCGAATGATCTAAAATGCCTAAATTTAAAAGTGCCTAAAGTTAAGGCATTCTATCTTTTTAAATTAGGATAGGCCGAAGACCGTTCCTTACCTTAAGTTCACTTTAGCTCACTTTCGTTTACTTCAAACTTATAATTTATCTTTCTACCAAAGCTACTCTTTTATTATACCAGTTCATAAAAGCCGAGGTGGACAGACTGAATATAAGATAAACCAGCATGATCAGGGCCACTCCCTCAATTGATTGTCCGGTCTGATTGATGGTGGTGTTGGCAACCGAAACAAAATCAGGGAACCCGATGGCAACGGCCAGGGAACTGTTTTTGGTAAGATTTAACATTTGGCTGGTCAACGGGGGAATAATAACTCTGAGCGCCTGGGGTAAAATTACCAGATTTAACACCTGGGTGGATTTAAGCCCGATCGACATGGCCGCTTCTTTTTGGCCTTTGCTGACGGATTGGATACCGGCCCGCACAACTTCTGCGACAAACGCCGCTGTATACAACACCAGCCCCAGCAAAAGGGCGATAAACTCGGGGCTGAGGGTGAGACCGCCTTTAAAATTAAAACCCGTAAGTTCTGGAAAATTCATCGCTGCGGGTGCACCGAAAAGCAACCAGGTCACAGCCGGAAACCCGATGACGATGCCGATCGATAGGCGAAAAACGGGAAAAGCCCGTCCGGTCCTGGCCTGCCGGTTTTTGGCCCAGCGATGCAGAAAATAAACCCCGAGACAAGCGGCAAATAACGCCAAAAACATATATATATGGGCCGGATGCGCTTCAGGAACCGCAAAGACCACCCCTCGATTACAAAGAAAAAGGCCGGTCATAGGGTTGAGGGCCTGTTGCGGTGACGGAAGCGTTTCGTAAAAAATGGCATACCAGAAAAACAGCTGCAACAATATCGGGATGCCCTGCATGACCTCGATATAAATAACCGCCAGTCTGGAAACCAACCAGTTGCTTGACAGGCGAGCGACGCCGACGATGGTACCGAGAATGATCGTGAATATGATGCCGATAAACGCAACTTTTAAGGTGTTCAGGGCGCCGACCAGCAGGGCATGGCCGTAAGTATTGGCCGCTGAGTACGGAATCAGGGATTCACCGATCTCAAAGGCCGATTCTTTGTTCAAAAAACCCCAGCCAGTGGCGATGGATTGTTTTTCAAGATTAACGAGCGTATTGGATACGAGATAATAGGCCAGTAATCCCACCAGGCACAGCACGCCCAGTTGGTAAAATATTGACCGCTTTTTGGGATCAAGCCAAAACGGAACTTTGCCGGCAGGGCCTTTTCCGATATTATTTGTCTCACGTTTCGGTACGATCATCGTCACGTAAACGTTGAAGATTTCTTGCAACCCGCTGCCTGGCCGGGACGGGGTATTTTTGAATGAAGGGATTTTAGCGACAGGGTTTAAAAAGAGGTGCCCCGGCAGAGGCACCTCTTATATCAATTATCTAAACGCGGCGGGATACATTATACCCCCTTTGGTCCAGAGTTCATTGAGACCCCGCTGGAGTCCCAGAGGTGTATTCACACCCACGTTGCGCTCAAATATCTCACCGTAGTTGCCTACCTGTTTTATGATATTATAGGCCCATTTATCATCCAGCCCCAGGGCTTTGCCCAAACCGGGGGTTACCCCCAGAAAACGCTGGATCTGGGGATCCGTGCTGGCCATCATACCATCGACATTCTTGGAAGTGATGCCATATTCCTCGGCCTGGAGCAATGCCATAACCGTCCATTTAACGATATCAAACCATTGATCGTCCCCGTGACGCACCACCGGAGCCAGCGGTTCTTTAGAAATAATTTCCGGCAAAAGAACATAATCATCCGGATTGTTAGCCACGGATCGATGGGCAGCCAGTTGGGAAGCATCAGAAGTCAGGCAATCACACCTGCCGGCAAAAAACGCCTTGCTCAGCTCGGCAGTCTGCTCGATGACGACCGGTTTCCACTGCAAATCGTTTTTGCGAAAAAAATCGGCCGCGTTAAGCTCTGTGGTCGTGCCGGGCAGTACACAGACAGTAGCACCTCCCAGTTCTAAAGCGCTTTTGATACCCAGTTTCTTCGGAACCAGAAATCCCTGACCATCGTAAAAATTGACCTGGGTGAAATTTAGACCGTTGATGGTTTCACGCGTCAGGGTTTGGGTCGTGTTGCGGCACAACACATCGATTTCTTTTGACTGAAGCGCGGGTAAACGCTGGACGGCGGTCAGCGCGCTAAATTTAACTTTGCTGGCGTCACCAAAAACTGCGGCGGCAAGGGCTTTGGCCGTTTCCACGTCAAGTCCCTTCCATTCGCCCTTTTCATCCGGCATACTAAAACCGAAAACACCGCCGTTAACCCCAACCTGAATGTAACCCTTCGCCCTGACTGCATCCAGGGTTTTGGTATCAGCCATACTTTTCTTTTCCAAATCGGCATTTTTTTTCTCGAGCTGGGCAACTTTTGTCTCTAACTGAGCGGCTTTCTCTTCAAGTGCTGCCATTTCATCGGGTTTGCCGCACGAAAAGATGAGCAGCAGCGAAGCAAATACAACGAATGCTGTCACAACCATTATAACACCTGATTTTCTGATACGGTTGTTTAACATGATTCTACCCTCCTCATTTTTTTGGAATAATTAATTAAATTCAATGTATTTGCCAAAATAAAAAATATAGGCAAATCCCCTGTTTGACAAACATTTCTGTAATCGCTGTCAAGCTGTGTGCGCTGACGGGATAAACGCATCGACATCCCCCGCCTGAATCCGATCACGGACACCCGCAAATCAATTACAGGTTTAAAGTCAATTTCAATACCAAATAGATCCGCAACAATGCAAGTGAAAACATACAAGGAGCAGTCCAATTTATGGGGCGGGGTAAACAAGGGGTCGGGAACCCAACCCATGCAGCACAGCGGATAACATTGACGCGCACCCGGTTACAAAAGCACCCTTTTAGGCGCTGACGTGCTTTTGCCTTTTGGGCGGCAATACACGCCACCCGCTCTGGGGATGGCGTGGAATTTAACCCTAACCCCTTAATGTTAAAAAGAATTCTTGACATTTGAAGGGTAAAAGAATTAAGATTATAGGCAATGATACGCGTTAGGGGAGGAGCAACCAATGCCGCCTGATGAAACAGTTACCGGCAGATATAATGTCCTTTTGCGGTTGTTTGAACTTATAAACAAGACATCCGAGGACCAGCAATCGTCTTTATTGAAATACCTGCACAAAGGTAACTTGACATCTCCCGTGTTAAAATTGATCATTGATATGGCCCCTGAAGAGCAGTCAGCGCTGCTTGTTCAGTTAAAAGAGATGTCTTCGGAGCATCAGCCGGAGAAAACGATTACCCTGGACGAAAGGGAATCCACGCGCAAACCCTGTACGTTAACGGTGGACTACCAGTCCCAGAATAGTGAACATTCAGAGCATATTCTCGATATTGGAACCGGCGGTGTGTTTATCGAAACCACTGAACCGATTGCAGTCGGACAGGAACTAAGCCTTAACTTCACCTTCCCTGATTCACAGGATAAAATCAAGGTCAACGGCGAGATTGTGTGGAGAAATACCAAGGGAATCGGTGTAAAATTTATCGGTATAAACCAAAAGCAGGTAGATGAGATCAAAACGTATATTGCCGATGATAAAAAAGCGTGACCTGGATTGCCTGCAATGGCCACCCATCATAATGCAAAACAGCTGAAAAAATGACGCTTAATGAAGATCGGCCTCGGGCTTGACGGATAAAGTCAACAGTGCTATGCACATACGCAAAACCCCCTCTGAGCGCGGGGAACACTGGTTTCGAACGATTTTCTTATAAATATAATATGTTGGAGAAATTAACAGTGGATGCGCAATTTCATTTGCAAAAACCGTGGGAGGAGCGCTCACCAGTCGATCGACGATCTGAATGCGATACCTCCCGGAGGACCCGCGAAATTAATGTAATCAAATATAAAGGATCTGAAAGAAGACGACCTAAAGATCGCAGGCAAGAGGGTGAACGCAGAGACGGATGGTTGCGAAACAAAAAATGGAGCAGCGTGCAAGTGTTTGACAGATAAAATCAGATGATTTAGATTTTGTCTATGCGAAAATGTCATCCGAGGAATCGACCTTGATTGAGACAACCTTGGAAGATGAGGAAGAGGATTTATGAACGGCCGTTATTTATTTTGAGCTTTTTCATAAAATTTCCGTTAACTTTACGCTTAACACTGTCCCTGAATGTTTTTGATTTCGAATTAATTACCTGATAGCTATACTTAAGGTTTTTTTCAACCAAATCCGGATAATTTTTTAGATTTGTTCTCAGTTTGAAACCATTTGAAGTCACCTTTCTCAAAATATCTATTTCCTTACCAATCACCTTGTTCTGTTTTTTCTTTAAAGCATCCAAAAAAGCTCTGGGGTCGGGGGGGCATTCGGCCACACTCACCGCTTTTCCCATGTGTTTTAGGGAATGACCGTCGCTTCCTCCGGTAATGGCTTTGTCCAAATTGAACCCCAACAGTGCGCAGCGTAAATTCCATTTTTTGAGATTGGATTGAGCCGTTCTGGAGAAAAATAGAAGTTGCAAATGCCGGTGTAAATGGCACAATCCGGGTGCGGAAAAATTATGATTGTCTCGTAACCCCGGGCCCGCAGTATGACATCTTCCATTTTTAAAGCAGTGGAACTCATGACACCATTTCCCATATAGGGTCTGACATCGTATTCATAAAACGCCTGCAGATCGCCGACGTCATAAAAATAAATCAAAATGTGGGTGCCTTCTTTGGATGTGATCTCTATGCCGGGTATACTCAGTATATCCGAATAAGCGTCAAGTTCAACCGCCCCGCTGATTTCGTTGTGATCGGTTATGGCGATGCCGACACCCAGTTCCCTTGCGCGGCGCACAATTTGCTGCACACTATTTGAGCCGTCGGAGTACCGGGAATGAAAATGCAGGTCAACCACTGTGAAATGCTTGGTCAATTCCGATATTTTTGGCTTTTCAAATTGAATGCGATGGCTGTTGTTCATTATCCATATCCGGGGCAAAACGAGTAAAACACCAATAGGCGGTCATCATTTTACAATCAGCACTGAATGAAAATCTCAATCAATACATCGGCTGCTTGTGACAGGAAAATATCGCCAGCAGCAGGCAGTGACATTAAATCGGCGGGTCGGCATTTAACAGGGAACTAAACAGTTGCGACTGTGCTTGGAAGTTATGCAACTTCATGATCGCAAAAAAAAAGAGGCTGGAATTAGAGCATATTACGCGGTTACGGGTGTTTTTACCGCATAAATCCAACCACTTATAAGTTGCTGATATTGTATCACAAATTCATTGACAATGTCAACCGCTGTTTCAGAAGCCCCTTCTATAAAATAAACCCCTAAAATTATTCAGAAAAATCGTAAGAGGCATCCGGCCTATGCTATCCGGCCAATCCATCGAACAATTCTTGACAGAGATTTTTATCGATGTTATCAGTAATGATTACTAAACTCATTAAATAAGTAAGCACGGATTCGCGCAATTTAAAGGTACGGTGTCTGAAATCGGCTTATATTTTTTCGAATGAGGTTATATTCAGTGCCCAACAACCCCCCATACCGAATGACGCGACAACGACAGATAATTCTGGAAGAACTGCGAACAGTAGACTCCCATCCCAGTGCGGACGAAGTTTACGAAATGGTACGCAAACGGCTGCCCCGCATAAGTTTGGGTACGGTTTATCGCAATCTTGAAATTCTATCCGAGCTGGGAGAAATTCAAAAGCTGGAATTGGGGGGTGATCTGAAACGGTTTGATCGCAAGCCGAATAAACATTATCATATCCGTTGTATGAACTGCGGCCGTGTGGATGACGCACCGATCGCGCCCTTAAATCAGGTTGAAGATGAGCTATACGGCACGACCGTCTTCACGATCATCGGACATCGCCTTGAATTTGAGGGCCTGTGCCCCCAGTGCTCTAAAGCATCGGGTACAGTTTAAGTCCCCCTGCCCTGCTACCATGTCCTCTAAATACCACCTTCAAACGTCACTCCAGAGGTCTGGGCTATTTTTTGAACCGCAGCCCGCGACAAGCCCGGCCGAGTCGAATATCGAATAAGCAATACTGAATTTAGAAGGGCAATCCTTCTGCGGTTCGATATTCCTTGTTCGATATTCGATATTCAATCCGCCAGAAGTGTGTCAAAATAAAAACATATTAGCACTTTAAATCGTACAATTCCGATCGTGTGCAAGGCGCCCAGTACGTATGGCAAGAATTAATGCCCCGAACCCCACATATTATCTGCAATGTGTCGTAATTTGGGATTTTGCTGGGTATAATGTCACAGCGTCTTAATCAATCGGTTTTCCGCTGGTCCAGTCG
>CAMYNZ010000265.1 GCA_947259865.1 uncultured Desulfobacterales bacterium
GTCACCGCGCCGGGCCGGCTCAACGATCCGAGAAAGGGACTGAAGTACCTGTTCGAGGCGCTCAGGCAGCTTTCCCCTTCGCTCGACTTCAAGTGCGTTGTCCTGGGACATGGGGACATCGAAGCCTACCGGGAATATCTGGACGACGAGCGCCTTCGGGGCCGCGTCGAGTTCCCGGGTTTCGTCGATCTCGATGTCAAAAGGAAGCTGATGGCGGCGGCGGACCTCTTCGTCCTGCCGTCGACGCTCGAGGGTTGCCCAATCAGCTTGCTGGAGGCGATGGCGGCGGGACGGCCGGTGGTGGCAAGCGGAGTGGGCGGCATTCCGGAGGTCATCAGATCCGCCAGGCACGGAACGCTCGTGCCCGCCAAAGATCCCTCGGCGCTGGCGGGAGCGATTCAGGACCTTGCGACGAATGACGGGCGGCGAAACGAAATCGGCGAATATAACCGGGCCTTCGCGAAGGCGGAACTATCCTGGACGCATGTCGCCGAGCGTACGGTTGCGGTCTACGAGGCCGCGGTCGGAAGGTCGGGCAATGACTATCACAGCCGCCGGAAGACTCGAGTCGAAGGCGGAGGCGGCTGAAATCACCATAGACCACATCGTCTTTGGTCCCCTCCCGAATTGCTGGATTCGAATACGGGTTTTTCCGACTTCAGTGCCTTACGCACAGTATTGATGGAGTCGTTAACAAGCGTTTACACGAAATGTTAAGTCACATGAGTGAGCAAATGGAAAAAATCTTTATTACCGGAGGGTCCGGATTTATCGGCACCAATTTGGTTCAATATTATCTTGATCGTGGTGTCAGCGTACTGAACTATGACGTCAAACCACCGAGAAACAAATTGCATAACAGTTATTGGCTCCACGCTGATATTCTGGACGCAGATTCATTGTCGAAAGCCCTAAGGGAATTCAATCCTGATTATATATTTCACCTGGCCGCGAGGACAGATCTCGATGGTGAGTGCATAGAAGACTACGATGAAAATATACAGGGAGTGTCCAATTTGGTTGAGGCTGCGAAAACGGCTTGTGATCCTAAGAGAGTGATTTTCGCTTCATCCATGTACGTCTGTAAGCCTGGTTACCGGCCAAAAGATGAGTACGATTATTTACCTCATACTGCTTATGGAGAGAGTAAGATCGTAGGGGAAAAAATAGTCAGGGCACAAGCAGGGGATGCATTCCCGTGGTCAATAGTACGACCCACTTCAATATGGGGGCCTTGGTTCGATGTGCCATACAAAAATTACTTTACGGCGGTAATGAAGGGCTATTATTTTCATCCAAGAGGGCTGAAAGTGAATCGTTCCTACGGGTTTGTTCTGAATGCCGTGCATTTACTCGTAAAACTAGCCTCGTGCTCCAGGGAAAAGGTTCATTCTAAAACATTCTATGTCGCAGACTATGACCCGATTGACCTTAAAAAATGGGGCGTAATGATTCAAGAAGCATCTAATAGTAGAAAAATAACAGAAGCACCCAATGTGGCCTTTATCGTGGCAGCCAAGTTCGGGGACCTTTTAGAAAGACTTGGTTATTCGAATCCGCCCATGACAACATTTCGCTTCAATAATATGCGAACGAATGTGCTCTTCGATATGGATGAAGTTGAGTCTTTGTGCGGCGATCTTCCCTATACTACAAGACAAGGCGTCGAATGCACTGTTGGCTGGATGCGCAAGCAAAATACGTAATTAGTTCAGTCTAAACAGGTTCTGGCTCTTCGACCGTAAATTGTAGTAGGTTATTTACCAACCGTCGTCCAGGTTTCAGTCATAAAAACGTACGGCACATCCGATATATCTGCGACAAAAGTCCTACCTGACGTAATCCCTTTTATGGGTCAACTTTTCATGTCGTAAAGTCCACGTCAATGGCGACAATAATCTTCTTGATCTACACCTGCGACTAACAGAAAAGTTATCGATATCACCCAAACTCACCTGTAAATTGTCGCTCATCTAGGTATTTCGTAGAAAGTGAAGAATGCTCTATTGAGAAGGTGCTAAAGTGCCGCGCTCCCAATTCTCGAAGATGAATTCGATCCTTAGAAGTTAACTAGTGAGTTGGAAAACTATCAAATGATAAATATAGCTTTCATACCAAATATTCGAGTCAATTGATGAAGGTGCTTCACGTCATAAATTACACGAGTAAGAAGGGAGGAGGCATGCCATATGCTCTTTTGAACATTATCAAGCTCGAGACAAGTAATTTGTCCTTCGAATCGGACGTCCTTACTCAGGAAACTGAGGATCGTAACCTTGAATTGGAAGCAACTGCGAATAACGTATATTACTTCGAGAATAACGGAAGGTTAAAAGGCGTTTCCGACGCAAAACAATGGTTCCGAGAGCATGCTAATGAGTACGATGTTATTCAATTCCACGGGCTATGGAATAGATTCACTCTTGATCTTTTCAGGCAAGCATATGTTCTTAAAATAAAATTCAACTTATGGCCACATTGTTCTCTGGATTATCATGACCTAAGGAAGAAAAAATTCATCAAACTGCTGGTAGGTTGGTTTTATTTAAGCTGGGTACTAAAGAACGCGAAGTTTACGTTGACTTCTGAGCTTGAAATAACAAACTCACGGTTCTTTGTACCATCTCCAATAACACAAATATTACCTTTGCCCATACCGCAAATTGAAGCAGCCAAGGTAAAAAGCAACGATAGTAAGCCGTTCGAGAGAAGCCCGGAATCATTTTACTTTCTCTTCCTATCAAGATTCGATCCCAAAAAAGGCTTGCAGGATCTCCTGCCGGCTTTTCAAAAACTGGCGAAGGAAAACCCGACTGTAAAACTGATATTGGCGGGGGCGGACGGTTCGGAATTTAGTAACAGAATGATAGATTCAATTGAATCTGAAATTGATGAGGGATCGGTAAAAAATGTCGGATTTTTGGACGATCAGGCAAAAGCGTACGCATTTCAAAACTCAGACTGTTATCTGCTTCCATCATATTATGAGAATTTCGGCATATCCATCGTTGAAGCCTTGCAACATGGACTACCGGCGCTGATAACCAGAAATGTATATATCCATAATGATCTGGATAAACACAATTCGATTTGGCTTACTGAAACGGGTTCTAAGGCCATATACCAAATGATGAAAAAGATCTTATCGGATAAAGAGGACTACGAAGAAAAGTGCAGAAATGCGGCGGCGTCTGCGAATCAGTATCTTCCTGAGAAATTGTCCCCGCTTTTTGCCAGATCCTACGCTTTAAATGAAAAATCCTCATAACAGGTGACGCGGGTCGACTTCGCGTCCAAGTCTCGGGCAACCAGTACGTATTTCCGTTCAGCATCAATTACGTAACAATGAGCAAGGAGTCGCACCATAAAGTCGGTAGCTTTAGGTGTGGTAGGTCACGTTCACTTGGGTGGCAATCAAGAATTTGCTCATTTTATAGATCGCGTTCTTCGTAAAAGTGATTTGAAGGAAGTTGCGTCAGCTAGATTGGCTTAGACATATGAGAATTCTTATTTATGGTATCAACTATAGCCCGGAGTTAACGGGCATCGGAAAGTACACAGGCGAAATGGGTGGTTGGCTTGCTGCTGAGGGCCATGATGTTCGAGTAGTGACGGCCCCCCCTTATTACCCTGAGTGGCGTGTTCCGGAAGGATACAATAATGCTTATTCACGATCCCGGGAGGGCGATGTCCAGGTTATTCGATGCCCATTATATGTCCCGGCTAATCCCTCCGCGTTAACTCGACTTTTACATTTGTTTTCGTTCTCGGCATCATCTGCCTTTCCTGTACTAGGCTCATTCTTTTGGAAGCCGGATATTGTTATTCAAGTGGTCCCTACGCTGTTCTGTTCATTGCAAACGTTGTTGCTATCTTGGTTAACAGGGGCGAAGGCAGTCATCCATATTCAAGATTATGAAGTTGATGCAATGTTTGAGTTATCAATGGCCAGTGGTGGATTTGTCAAACGTTTTGCCTATTGGGCAGAACGCAAAATTCTAAATAGATTTGATACGGTCTCAACTATTTCCAAAGGAATGATGAAGCGTGCGGCCGAGAAGGGATTGAACGCCAATAACTTAGTATTTTTTCCTAATTGGTCTGAACTAGGTCGATTCCGCGATGTGCGGCCAAATTTCGTTCTACTCAGAGAGCTTGGAGTTGACACCCGCAAACAGATTGTTTTGTATTCTGGAAATATGGGCGAGAAACAGGGGCTCGACACGGTGCTCCACGCCGCAAAAATGATGGAATCAAATACTGAAATTCACTTTCTAATGGTGGGCGAAGGATCGGCCAAAGCAAAGTTGGAAGACTTAGCTAGCACTCTTTCCTTAACTAATATCACGTTTTGCCCATTACAACCGTATGCGAAGTTGCCTGAGCTGTTGGCCTCTGCTGCCTGCCACCTGGTTATTCAAAAGTCTGGTGCGGCAGATGCGGTGCTGCCGTCCAAGTTGACGAATATTTTCGCAGTTGGGGGGAATTCGGTTATTACCGCGACCAAGGATACGACGTTGGGTGCTTTATGTCTTGAATACGATGGTATTGCAACATTAGTGGACCCGGAGTCAGTCTCTGCTCTACAGGATGGAATTCTCTCAACACTTGCCATGGCGAAGCCTAACCCTGTTGCGAGACAGTATGCTCAAGATCATCTTGATAAGGACGTGATTCTGAATCGCTTCATGACGGAGATAGTTCAAAAAGAGGCAAGTGAACAGCCCTCTAGCTCACCTTTGTAGATATTTGAATTGATAAAGCACATTACTTACCTTAGATAACTAAATGAAAATAGGTTTTTTTATTACAGCTAGACTAAAGTCAACACGGTTAAAAAGAAAAATCCTGCTCGACCTTGAAGGACGGTCGGTACTTGGTCATGTTATCGAAAGAGCCAAGCAAGTAGACGGAGTGGATGATGTAGTAGTCTGTACTTCCACAGTTGCTCAAGACCGTCCATTATTGGACGTTTGCAATGAACATGGCTGCTACTATTTCACTGGTAGTCCAGGTGATGTGTTGAATCGCCTTCTTTCAGCTGCCAAGTTTTTTGAGTGTGACTATCTACTGCTTATAACCGCTGACAATCCTCTTTTTTCCTTTGAATATGCACAACGTTTGGTCGATGAGATTAAGCGGGATTCAGATGTGGATTATCTTCATATCGATGGCCTTCCCTTGGGTATGGACCCCTATATTATTCGCCGCAAGGCGTTCGAAGTGATTGATGCCATAAAAAATGACGGCGAGACAGAGTTTTGGCCGGAATACATCAAGGATCAATCGGTTTTCAAGCATAGATCGATCAAAGCCGACCCTGCACATATACGGGACTATCGACTCACGCTGGATTATCAAGAGGATTTCGCGCTTTTTAGGAAAATTTATCAAGAATGCT
>CAMYNZ010000266.1 GCA_947259865.1 uncultured Desulfobacterales bacterium
CGACAGGGTAGTAAAACAGCAGACCATCTGTTTGCACATAGACCAGCGAGAAACAGTGAGGGGCGAATGAAACCAAAAGAATCAGGGCATAAAGAACAGATCTCATCATCAAAAAGGCGATACCAATTTTTTTGAAAGGATGCTAATGATTCATCCACAAGCGGGAACAGTCTAGAAGCTATCTCAAAAATACATCTAACGCCCAATTACGGTGTTGCGGGCCTCCTCAAAATGCTCACATACTACCGTGTATGCTGCGCTTTTTCGCCTGTCCCGCCATAGCTTTTTAAGCGACGGCGGATCGGCCTGCGCCTTGTCCTTGAACGTAATCTGCATTTTTGAGATAGCTTCTAGTTTGAACAGTGAATTACGGGTAAGGATTGAATGTAATCCATTCGTCAGGGCCCAGCATGCACCATGTCCGGCGAGGCCGCACCGGTGTACCAATCCTTATCTTGGCGGTAGGCTTCAAGTTCGCTTTTGAGCATCATTTCATGGCCCGTTTCAACATGCACGAGATACTCAAGGATCCTTTTCCCTGAAAGATCCGTAGCTTCTGCCGCTGCCCGGCGATAAAATTCTCTGGCCGCCTGCTCGCGTTTTACGGCCAAAACAAGCAGATCTTCTAAGGAATTGGATATGTGTTCCGGAATAGCGCCCCCTTCTGCCGTTTCGGGCTCACCGGGAATTTTGGGCGGATTTTCGGTATCACCAAGCATTTTTTTGTAAAGATCAACCAGCATTTTTCGGTGGCCGGTTTCCTCTTTGGCCAAATGGCGGTATTTTTTGCCGACCAGCTCATTCTGGATCATATCGGCAATGTGGCTGTAAAATATTGCAGCGTCTTCCTCACTGCGAATTGCCATGCCGACAACTTCCAGCGACGTAAGTTTACGATCCATATAGAGACTCCCTTTTGCAGATTTTAATACTCATACATGGGACATGAGTGATTAGAGGTGGTTTCAAATCCCCATCTAAGGCCCAATAGTTGCGTAGCAAACTGCTCGGCTGCTTTCGACATGAGCTACATTCGGGCTGAGCTCATGTCGAAGGCAGGTCGAATAAAACTCATCGCAAGTCTTTTCAAAATACATAGATAGGAGGTTGACCCGCTGAGCCCGTTGGTCCGTTAGCCCGTTAAAATTCGGATGATTTCCATTTTATTACGGGCTCAACCGGCTTAACTGGCAAACCGGCTAACCGAATAATGCGCCTTCTTCTTGAACCTAATCTGAGGTTTATCCGCCTCAGGCGTGGTTATGAAACCACTTCTTGGCACCTCGTTTTGAGAGCCGCGACCGCATCGATTCTCAGATTCTACCGGCCAATTTGACGAGCTCATCCCATTTCCGGTCCGCCGATTCCTGGGCGGCTGAAATCATTTCCGGCGGCATCTGTCGAAACCGTCCCTGGGCCTGTAAATATTCTTTCACCGCAAGTTGCCCTTCAGGATGAACATTAATGGTGTACTGGCCGTTTTCGATTTCATAGATCGGGAAAATCCTGGCACGGGTAGCCATCCGGGTAACCTGGATTGACTTGGCCGAGTCGATTCGCCAGCCGGGGGGACACGGTGATAGTAGATGGATAAACCGTGTACCTTTTATTTTCCGGGCTTTGCTGAATTTTTCAATGACATCATCCGGATAAGCGACCGACGCGGTGGCGATATACGGAATGGAATGTCCCAGCATGATTTTCTCCAGATCTTTTTTAGGTTCTTTTTTGACAGCACCGGCCGGTGTGGTGGTTGTCCAGGCGCCGGCCGGGGTTGCACTCGATCGTTGAATACCGGTATTCATATAAGCCTCATTATCGTAGCATACATAGAGAATATCGTCATTTCTTTCCGCTGCACCGGAAAGTGATTGAAGGCCGATATCAAAAGTGCCGCCGTCACCGGCCCACGCCATAATTACGACGTCTTCTTCCCCCCTGATGTCAAAAGCTGCTCTGATGCCGGATGCGGTAACGGCTGCCACGGCAAAGGGTACGTGCAAAACCGGCACCTTAAGGGTTGAATAGGGCCAGATACCGACTATAATACCCCAGCAACTGGCGGGTATTACAACCACCGTTCGCGGCCCCAACCCCATCATGGCAAGTTTCATGGCCAGGGATGCCCCGCAACCCTGGCAGGAAAGCACACCGGGCTGCAGCAATTCACTGTCGGTGAATAACTCACGGGTTATGTTAAAACTGGTTTGCATATAACACCTCTATTGTTTTAAACCCCAGAAGATGGGCAGCTGATTGGGTGTATCACTGTCCAGCGCATCCTTAACCACGCCTTCCACATCATCCGGTGTTACATCTCTGCCGCCCAGCCCTGCGACGACAGGAAAGACTACCGGTCGATTTGGCATCGGGTAGAGTGCCGCCTGCACCTCACTGGCAAAAATCCCGCCCAGCCCTGCGCTCAGGTTGCGATCGATGACCACCACTTTCGAGGCCCCCCCGAATGCATTTTGCCAGCACGCAAACGGTAAGGGTCTAAACATGCGAACTTTCACAAGTCCAACCCGCTGGCCGGCCTCTCGCAAGCGGTCAACTGCAATGCGGGCAACCGAAGTAATCGTTCCCGCGGTCACCACTATCAGCTCTGCCTCTTTGCAGCGGTAGGTTTCAATGAGGTCATATTTGCGGCCGAATATTTTGAAAAAATCACTGCAGACCTGCACATATCGGTCCAGGGCCTTGTGTGAATCCTGGTGCATGACAAATCGTTGTTCGTAGTAATATTCGGGTCCGATGATTCCCCCGAACATACGAGGATCTCTCAAATCAAGCTGATACTCGGGCTGATAAGACGGCAGAAATTTATCAACCCGGGCCCTTTCGGGCACATCCACGATCTCCGAAGTGTGGCTTAAGAAAAAACCATCAAAACAGAGCATCACGGGAAGCATTATTTTCTCTGCCAGCCTGAAAGCCATAATTACACTGTCCAGCACTTCCTGGTTGGACTCGCAGTAGATCTGAATCCAACCGGTATCTCTTTGGGACAAAGAATCACTCTGATCCGCCCATATATTCCAGCCCGGACCAACGGCCCGATTTACGTTGGCCAGAACAATTGGCAGTCTGGCACCTGCGACCCAATGCAGAACTTCGTGCATCAGCAATAAACCGTGGCTGCTGGTTGCCGTAAACGTGCGAACCCCGGCAGATGCAGCTCCCATGACCGCAGCCATGGCCGAGTGTTCGCTTTCAACTTTGATAAACTTGGAATCCAAGTCACCCTGGGCGCACATTTCAGAAAGCTCTTCTACAATGGTTGTCTGGGGCGTAATGGGATAGGCCGAAATGACTTGCACCCGGCTGAGCTTTGCACCCAGGGCCACCGCGTGGTTGCCTTTTATAACCTGCTTCAACTAGCCATCCTCCCCGAGCGGGACTTCTTCGTCAATCATGGTTATGGCATGGCGCGGACATTCGGTGAAACAGATACCGCAGCCCTTGCAATAATCGTAATCAACCCTATAACCAAAACAGTTCTTGTCTTTGACCAGAACGGACATATCCGGGCAGAAAATAAGACAATTATCGCATTCCGTGCAACGCCCGCAATGCATACATCGCGCAGCCTCCTGCCTAGCTGCTTCGAGTGGAAGGGTATTTTTATAGGCCTTGAAGGAATGCTTGCGGGCATCCGCATCTTGAACCGTCGGCTGCACCCGGGGTGCTGTTTTGAAATAATCATAGACAATGTTTTCGCTTGTGAGCACCCATCGTTGGTTTTGACTTACCGGATTAACGGGTTGCCATCCTTTGTATGCCCCAAAACTTATTGCCGGGCCGTCACCGATGAGAATATTTTCAAGCACCTGATCAAAATTCAACCCATTGCGATGGCAGTCCATCGCGATGGCGGCTTTTTTACCCGAGGCCACGGCGTGTACGACGGTGTGCGCCACATCGATGATGTCCCCCCCTGCAAATACCGCTGCCCGGCGATTGCCATCGGCATGGGCCATAAGGTTGTCTTTAACCGCGACGCAGTCGTTTTTTGTTTTCAGTATATCCTTCAAATAATCGAATATCGGTTTTTCCCCAACGGCGCTGATGATGCTTTCGGCATCTACTTCAAACAAGTCCCCCTTTTTTCTAATCGGACGTCTGCGGCCGTTTTCATCAGCCGGCCCCAGCTGCATGTTGCAGCACACCAGCGTTTTGATGGTCATGTCCGCGTTTAGCACGATTTTTTCAGGTGACGCCAGAAATCGAAACCGAACCCCTTCTTCGCGAGCTTCCAGTATTTCCTGGGGATGGGCCGGCATTTCATTCTCCGACCGACGATAAACAATGGTTACTTCAGAACCCAGACGCAATGCGGTCCTGGCGCAGTCAATGGCGGTGTTTCCGCCGCCGATGATTACTACCTGCTTTCCCAGCTCAACTGTATCTCCGAGGGCAGTCCTGATCAAAAGGTCTAACCCGCTCATGATGCAATGGCTTTGATCTTCTTGAGGAATTCCGAGTTTCATGCCGGCATGTATACCGGTTCCCAGGAAGATGTAATCATTTTTATCCCGCAGTTCAGTAAGTGAGATGTCTTTACCGATTTCGGTTGCGGGGTGCAAATCAATACTCATACGCGATAATCTGTCAAACTCAGTCGCAACCAATTCTCGCGGTAAACGATAAGACGGGATACCCACCCTCAGAATACCTCCCATGACCGCTAATTTTTCGTAAATAGTGACTTTGAAACCCAGCAGTCTGGCAAAGTAGGCGGCTGACATTCCTGCCGGACCGGATCCGACCACGGCAAGACGTTTGCCGTTTAACTCGGGCAAATATGGATGCGGTATGGACCCAGATACCTGATCGCCCACAAAACGTTCCAACTCCTTGATGCTGACAGGCTGATCCAGGGGGTTGCGGTTGCAGGCATCTTCACAAAAATTGAAACAGATGCGGCCCAGGATTGCCGGAAATGGTTGCTCGCGCTTTAAGTGCCAGTAGGCACCCTTATAATCACCGTTTTCAATGAGCTTGATCCAGCCTTCGATATCATTGCCGGCCGGGCACGCGTTTTGACATGCCGGAACCTTGTCTTCATAAATGGGCTTTATAAATCGCCAGCTTCCCGTCCGATTATGCAGCATGGTACCCATGGATATATTCATGGGGGTGATATCCCGCCAGGTTTTGAACCGGTATGTTTTTGCCAGGTCACTGCGTTTTTTGGTCGTCATGGTGCCCCATTTTTAATCATCTAAAGACCGAATTTTGTGCCCTACAATCTTAAGCGAACCGCTAATGTTGAGACAATTTTTGTTTGTCGCACAAGCAACTCTGCAGATTGACGCGGAGATTACGCAAAAAGGCCATTTCTGGATGGAAACTACCCCTGAATGACTTGGTCATATGCATCGCGTGCGGCTTGTTTAT
>CAMYNZ010000267.1 GCA_947259865.1 uncultured Desulfobacterales bacterium
TTCTTCATCATCGAGCACAGCATGAAGGTCATCAGCAGTATCTGTGACAGGGTGTATGTACTGAACTTCGGGCAGAAAATAGCTGAAGGGACACCGCAGGAAATCCAGCAGAACGGACAGGTGTTGGAAGCCTATCTCGGCGGGGCCTAACCCGAATTGAGCTAAAATTCGATTTGGTGGTTATAATAAAAATATGAAATCGGACACCTTGCCGTTCCATTAACGAATAACAAATAACAGATAACTGCCCATTGAGCGATATCGTTCAATGGGTTAGGGGGATTTAATCACGATGCCCTTGTTAGAGGTAGAAAATGTCGTTTCCGGTTATGGACGTACCGATGTCCTTCACGGCGTTTCGATATGCGTTGAACGGGATGAGATCGTCACCATAATCGGGCCCAATGGCGCTGGGAAATCCACCCTGTTCAAAACCATCATGGGCTACCTGATACCCAGGTCCGGAAAGGTTATATTTTCGGAAGAAGATTTAACCCAATTAAAACCCAATCACAAGGTGGAAAAAGGAATAGCCTACGTTCCGCAACTCGATAATACGTTTCCTTCGTTAACCATTCGGGAAAATTTGGAAATGGGCGGCTTCTCAAAGAACAGTGAAGCGCTGCAGCAAGGAATTGAAACTGCCTACAGTACATTTCCCATCCTGAGTGACCGCAGAAACCAGCGTGCCCGCACCCTCAGCGGTGGGCAACGGCAAATGTTGGCCATGAGCATGGCTCTGATGACCGAGCCCGATCTTTTATTATTAGATGAACCCTCGGCGGGACTCTCCCCGAAAATTTCCGATGAGGTTTTTAATCAAATAATGAGCCTGCACCAAAAGGGGATCGGTGTGCTCATCATTGAGCAAGATGCGCATCGATCTTTAAGCATATCCGATAGAGGATATGTGCTGGCCCTGGGGCAGAACCATTTTGACGGGTCGGCTGATACAATCCTGAATGATCCACAGATAAAAGAAGCTTTTTTAGGTGACTGATTCAAAGGACAAACCTTCACAGGAAATATCATGAATTTCACAAAAATCATAACCGCAATTGATACACATACAGAGGGGAATCCGGAGCGGGTGGTCACGGGCGGGATACCATCTATTCCCGGCAAAACCATGCTTGAGAAATCAGAGTATGCACGCGATAATTTGGATTATCTTCGCACCATGCTGGTACATGAACCCCGGGGCCACGTCAATATGTATGCCGCTCTCCTTGTTCCGCCTGCTGTAGAAGAAGCAGACATTGGGGTGCTGTATTTAGAGCCGGGTGGGTATCCAACCATGTGTGGCCATGGAACCATTGCGATCTGCAGCGTTTTAGTAGAGACGGGCATCATCGAAGCCCGGGAGCCTGAAACCGTTATCGCGCTGGATACGCTCGCCGGACTCGTGCGAGCCAGGGTGGCCGTAAAGGATGGCAGGGCCGAATCCGTTACCATCCGTAACGTACCGTCCTTTCTGTATAAGGCGGATGTAGAACTGGATGTTCCCGAGGTGGGCCGCGTGAAGCTGGATATTGCTTACGGGGGCAACTTTTACGCTATCGTGGAGGCTGAAAGGGTGGGGCTGGAGGTAAAAACCGAGAATTTGAATAAACTCATATCCTTGGGTGCCAGAATATGGCAGGCAGTCAACCAACAGGTTGAGATCCATCACCCTCAGGAACCGCAGATAGATTGTGTCAATTATGTGGAGTTCAGCGCTCCAGCAACTCATCCAGAGGCCACCATGAAAAATGCCGTGGTGGTACCCCCGGCGGGCATGGACCGGTCTCCTTGCGGTACGGGGACCTGCGCCAAGATGGCAACCCTCTATTCAAAAGGGAAACTCAGCCTGAAGAAGGAATTTGTTCACGAAAGCATCATCGGAACGCTGTTTTACGGTGAACTCTTAGAAGAAACGAACGTAGGGGAATATCCGGCGGTGGTGCCGACCATTCGAGGCAGTGCTTATATCACGGGGATTCACCAGTTTGTGGTTGACCCCAGAGACCCGTTTCCCGGGGGCTTTCAGCTCGGAAAAATGGAGAAGCTGTATGGTTTTGGATTTAGAAGCTGATGAATTCATAATAAATGCTTTAAAAGGAGGAGATTATTGTGAAAGAACTTAAGGGAATCTGCGCCGCCTTGTGCACACCATTTACGGATGATGGTGAAAAAGTTGATGAAACCGCAATCAAAGACCACATCGATTCAATGTTGGAAGCCGGGATTCACATTATTCTGGTTTGCGGCGGAACCGGTGAATTTGCTTATCTGAGGCCTGAGGAGAGAAAAAGGATTGCCGAGATTGCCGCAAAACATATCGATGGCAGAGCCGGCTTTATGGTTCAAACATCGGCCATCAATACGGCCGACGCGATCGAGTACGCCCGGCACGCTGAAGGAGTTGGTGCGGATTGTCTACTGATTTTACCACCTTATTTTGAAGGGCCTGACAGCGAAGGGGTTTACTACCATTATGAGAAGATCGCCGAGGCCATTAAGATTCCGATCATGACCTATAATATTCCAGTCCACTCGGGCATTGATCTCACCCCGGCTTTATTTAAGCGTCTTATGGAGATCGACAACATTCAATATATCAAAGACAGTACCGCTGATCTCATTCGAATTCAGGAACTGCTTGCCATGGGAGCCAACGTATTCAACGGAGCGGATCCGATTGCTTTCTTCAGTCTGGCAGCCGGATGCCCGGGGTGCGTATGGGGCGCCCCCAACGCGATGCCAAAGGAGGCTGTTAATCTCTTCAACTTTGTTGAATCGGGAAAACTGGCTGAAGCGGCGGATCTATGGAAAAGCATGTTTCCTGCCAATCTCTTCTTCTGGACCCACGTATACAATGCCTCGGTCAAGGCAGCCACGAATCTGTCCGGCAGAAAAGTAGGTCCCTGCCGCAAGCCCGTTCAAGCCTTAACGGATGCTGAAATGAGCGAACTGCGGGAGGCTTTAAAGCCGTTGGGGATATAGGTTCAAAGGTTCAAGGTTCAGGGTTCAAGTGTCAGGGAAAATTGAGGAATTTAGGGATTAAAAAAAATCCTGAAAACTAGACTTTGTATCGTGAATCAAGCGCCTCTCTTTTTTGCCTCAAACCTCTAACCTATGACCTGAACCTTTGAACCCTGAACCCGGAACGTTGACCCCTGATCCTATATTACGAAAGGCAACGGAAATGAAAATCAAGCATGTATTCTCATCCATCGACTCCCATACCGGCGGGCAGCCCACCCGAACCATTACCGCCGGAATTCCATACATCCCCGGATCCACCATTGTGGAAAGAATGACCTATTTAAAAGAAAACATGGACTGGATACGAACGTCTTTAATGTTTGAACCTCGGGGTCGCGACATTATGTCCGGTGTTATTCTAACTGAACCGACTCACCCCGACGCAGATATCGGGGTAATTTTTATTGAAACCACCGGCTACCTGCCCATGTGCGGCCATGACACCATCGGTGTCTGCACCGCCCTGGTGGAAACCGGTATGGTCAAGGTGGAGGAACCGGTGACCCATATCGTATTGGATACCCCTGCCGGGTTGACACGTATTCGAGTGAATGTTGAAAACGGCAGGGCCAAAAGCGTCACTTTTAAAAATGTACCTTCGTTTGTGCTGGCTGAAGACGCCGAGGTCGATGTGCCGGGATTTGGAAAAATTATCATGGATGTTGCTTACGGCGGCAATGTGTATGCAATCCTGCCGGCGGAGGCCGTCGGCCTTGAGATTCGCCCCGAAAATGCGAGCATGGTCATTGACATCGGCCGCAGGATCAAAGCGGCGGTGAACGCCCAGTTAAAGATACAGCATCCCGAAAAAGAGTTTATCAATGAGTGTACGCATGTGGAATTTTACGGGCAACCCTCTTCACCGGAAGCCCATCTGAAGAATACGGTCTTTTTTGCCGAATCGGGGATTGACCGATCACCCTGCGGCACCGGCACGTCCGCCAAACTCGCCGTTCTGCACGCCAGGGGCGAGCTGAAGCTCGATCAGGAGTTCGTCCATGAGAGCATCATCGGGAGCATATTCAAGGCCAGGATTGTCGAGCAGGGCCGTGTCGGGCCTTTTGCAGCGATTGTCCCGGAGGTGACCGGAAGTGCTCACATCATGGGAATCAATCAATCAGTCATAGATCCCGATGATCCCCACTGGAAGGGTTTTCTCTTGAGTTAAAGTTTAACCTTTACAGGGGAATATCAGCATTGGAAGGAGAATAAATGAATAAATTAAGAGGTACTTTTACGGTGATGGTGACGCCTTTCACCCCGGATGAACAGTTGGATGAAAAAGGATTCCGCGAAAACATTGACTGGTATATTGATGAAGGGATCCATGGCGTTATTTGCCTGGGAAGCACCGGCGAGTTTGCCAACCTGTCAATTGAAGAACGACAACGCGTCATCGATCTCACGGTCGATCAGGTCAAGGGCCGGGTTCCGATAATCGCAGGTACGGCTGCCAACTCAACCCGCGAGACCATCGCAATGACAAAATATGCCAAAGACGCTGGCGCCGATGCTGCCCTGATTGTCGCGCCTTTTTATGGCTTGCCGACCCAGGATGACCTATATGAACATTACAAGTCCATAGCGGAAAATGTGTCAATTCCGATTATGGTCTATAACAATCCCGGGTTTTCAGGGGTTGACATGCTACCCCCCCTCATTGAAAGGCTCGCAGCGATTGACAACATCCTGTATGTTAAAGAAAGCACCGGGGATATAAAAAGGGTTCATGAATTATTGCAGCGCTGCGGCGACAGCATCGATGTATGGTGCGGCTGGGATGACCTGGTCTATGAATTTTTCTTATTGAGCTGCCGGGGCTGGGTAGCCCCCATCGCAAACTTTATGCCCGGGACCGCAGCCGAGCTCTTCACGCTGGCTGAAGAGAAAGCGTATGATAAAGCCAAAGCGCTTTTTTTCAAGATGCTTCCCTTACTGAATTATCTGGAAGAGGGCCAGCTACTGGCCAAAGTAAAAGAAGCGATGAACCTGATAGGCAAAGCGGGCGGAAAACCAAGAAGGCCGTTTCTCCCTATCACTGAAGAACAAAAAAACGAATTACGCAGAATGTTAAGCGAGGTCGGGTTAATCTAAAAAGTGCCTAATTGAGCCTTATTCTGGAGATAAGACGATGCCGAACAGAAGTGCTGATGTAGTCGTCATCGGCGGAGGAGTCGTCGGAACAGCGATTGCGTACTTTCTGGTCCGGAATAATATGGACGTCATTCTGGTGGAAAAGGGAGCGATTACGGCGGGCACTTCCGGCAGCTGCGAAGGCGATGTTTTAGTCTGTGATAAGGTGCCCGGATTCGACAGTCAATTGACCAAACTTAGCCAGGAACAGTCAATTGACCAAACTTAGCCAGGATCTTTTTCCGGAAATTGTCGATGAATTAGACTATGATATCAGTTGGATACAGAAGGGAAGCCTGCTTGCGATTGAAAACGAAGCGGAGATGGAGGAGGCCAAGAAGTTTTGCTCTCGGTTAGATGCCGAAGGACTACCGGTTAGAATTCTGGACAAGTATGAGGTCCACGAGGATGAGCCCTATCTGGCCTCCGATATTGTCGGTGGTATGGAAACGGATTGTGACGGTTCCCTGAACCCCATGGCCCTGGCCTATGGACTGGTTCATGGCGCTAAAAAGATGGGCGCCGAAGTTTTGACTTTTAGTGCTGTGACCGACATCCGGCTGGATGCCGACGGCGGCATCGAGAGGGTCGTTACCGAAAAAGAGGAAATCGTCACCAGGCGGGTCGTCAATGCTGCCGGTGTCTGGGCACCGGAAATTGGCAAACTGGTGGGGCTGGATATCCCCATCAGGTCCAGACAAGGCCAGATGCTGGTGGCTGAGCGTACTTTCCCCGTTGCCAGACGAAAAGTAATGGAATTCGGGTATATGATGGCCAAATTTGAAAGCAGTAATTATGACCGCAATGTAACACCCGAAATGGAAAAATACGGGGTTGCGCTAGTGTTTGAACCCACCGAAGCAGCGAATTTTCTGATTGGCAGCAGTCGCCGGTTCGTGGGCAGGGACACGTCATGCCACATTGACGTTCTACGTGCCATGGCCCAGCGGGCCATTCGGTTTTTCCCCGTGATCAAGGATATTAAAATCATTCGCAGTTATGCGGGGCTCAGGCCTTTTACGCCGGACCATCTGCCCATTATTTCAGAAACCGAGGTGCCGGGCTTTTACGTGGCGGCCGGTCATGAAGGCGATGGCATCGGGCTTTCCCTGATCACCGGCAAATTAATATCCCAAATGATCTGCGGCGAGCAACCGTCAGTATCAACCGAACTTTTAAAGCTGAGCCGGTTTAAGGGATAGCATGGATGTCGGAGATACGTTTGAAATTGAAGTGGACGGACGGACTATTTTAGCCCGCAGCGGACAGACGATTGCCGAGGCACTTTTGGCGAACGGGTTGAGAGGGTTGCGGGTGACAAGGAAGCAAGCCCCCCGGGGTGTCTACTGCGGCATGGGAATCTGCTATGAATGCCGGATGATTGTCAACGGCGTTCCCAATGTTCGCACGTGTATGACCCCGGCAACACCGGGTTGCAGAATAGCCACCCAGGATGATTCAAGGATAACGCTTGAGAAATGAAAGAAGCTGATCTGGTCATAATCGGAGGAGGCCCGGCAGGAATCACAGCTGCAACCGAGGCAGCCCGCCTGGGGGCCTCTGTTGCTATCATTGATGAAAACCAGCATCTGGGTGGAAAAGTATTGAGCCCGACGAGCAGCACAATCCAGGCAGGTGTTTCGGATGACATCGAGAAAAACCTCCGGCGTCAAATACTGAACGACTTCGATCGGGTCAAGGATAAAATATCGCTATTTTTGAACACAGAGGTGTGGGATATTGTTGATCAAAGGATGGTCCTGCTTTATTCAAAACTCGGGTCTGCAGAACAATTAAAAAGCATCAAGGGCGACAAATTGATTATTTCCGTTGGCGCCTTTGAAAAAGCGATTCCCTTCCCGGGGTGGACGCTTCCCGGTGTGTTTTCGGTGGGTGGGTTAAATACGCTGGTTAAAAAGGGAATCCTGCCCGGGAAACGTTTTTTGCTTGCCGGAACCGGTCCCCTGCAGCTTGTATTGGCAAATCATTTAATCAATGCCGGTGCCTGCTTAAGCGCCATTGTTAATGCCGCTTCGCTGAAGGACATTTCGGCAAGTGCCTTACAGCTTATTTCAAGTATTGACTATCCGAAAATACGATCCGGATTTGACTACCTGTGGAACATCCAAAGACATCACATACCTGTTTATCGCTCTCATATTATTTCCAAAGTATTTGGTACCAGCGAGGTAGAAAAGACGGAGATTGTAAAAGTTGACCGATCTTGGAATCCGATAAGGGGAACAGAAAAGGAAATCAACGTCGATTCGGTTGCATACGGGTTCGGCCTGATTCCGTGTACCGAGCTGACCCGGCAGTGTGGTTGCAAACACATCTACGATGAAGGTCGCGGCTATTGGAGAGTCGATCTCAACGAAAGAATGGAAACCAACGTACCTGGAATATTTGCGGCCGGCGACGGTCTGAGCGTCAAGGGTTATTCCGCGGCCATCGAGGAGGGCAGAGTGGCTGCTCTGGAGGCCTGCACCCAGCTTGACCGTGTGGACAGAAGAGAAGCCGATAGATTACTGCGACCCGCTTTAAGAAAATTAAAACGATTCAATCGATTTGGTCAAATCATGGATGCCATATCAACGCCGAGGCCGGGGATATACAATATCCTGTCTGATGATACGGTTGTGTGCCGCTGCGAAGAGGTAACCATGCATGATGTGATCTCTGCGGTGGCGGACGGCGCCGGAGATGTGAACGACATTAAAAGAAGAACCCGACTGGGGATGGGGCACTG
>CAMYNZ010000268.1:0-2400 GCA_947259865.1 uncultured Desulfobacterales bacterium
GACTATTTTTGAAATGAAAGGAAAAATTAACCACTGATGACACGGATTTTACGGATTATTTTCTATATAGACCTATCCGTGGTATCCGTTTAATCCGTGGTTTCATATTTTTGTGTGACCTACTTTTACTTAGAAATAGGATACATAATAAACTCAAAAATTCAGTATACAGGACCGGCGGGAACCCATTTTAGATTTGACCATCACAGTAACCATTTGATAAGGACAAAACTTGATTTTCTTTCGACTACAAACTCTTTCTATTGAGAAAGTGGCCATGCAATTTAGGCCAGCTTGCTCCCCAAAGCTTGGGAAAGGACCCTGATTATGAAAAAAATCGCGTTTGCCGGCACGGACGGACGTACCATTTTATCTGCTTTAACCATATCCACCGCCAAAAGTGATAAGTATACGGATGATTTCAAAGGGATTGTTGTGCGCGGCACACCGGCCATGCCCAAATTTGCTGATCTTATGCAATGGCCGATAGAGTTCATCCCCACCGCCAGCAATTCGGTAGCCGATTATGCTGAAGGTCTCATTCAGGCCCTGACCGCCGATCAAATAGATTGGGTCGTTCCTATGCCCGAAGCCCTATTGTTTGAAGGTTTAATCGACACGGTTGAGGCTGCCGGATTCGGCGACCGCATCATCGGGCTAAACCGGGCCGGTGCCTTTATTGAAAGCGACAAAATAAAATGCAAGGAGCTCTGTCAGCAAGCGGGTATTTCGGTTGCATCCGCCTGGCTGGATGTTGACGCCAAAAATTACGATCTCATCTTGAGTACCTGTTTAAATTACATTGAAAATTACGGTGGTGCGGTACTCAAGTATCCATACAGCGCCGGCGGTAAGGGCGCCAGAATTATTTTAAACGCATGGGAAATCCGTGAAGTGTACGACACTTTGATAAAAGACTATAAGGATAACTATAAACACCTATGCGGTAAAAAGGAAAAATGGCCGCTGCTGATCGAATCCCTGATGTCCGGCGTCGAAATCAGCTTTACGATATTGGTCGACAAAAACGGTAATTTCCAAATTTTGCCGACCGCTATGGATTACCCTGAGCGATTTGAGGGCCCCGCCAGCAAAGACAACCCGATAACCGGCGGAGTCGGGGCCATTTCGCCCCATCCTCTGGAAACACCCGCTCTGATCCAGATGGCAGGAGACGTAATCGCCAAACCCCTGATCAACGCCATGAAGGAAAGAAATGTTCTCAGACCCTGCATTCTATATCCGGGGTGTTTTGTATCATTGGACAACACTAAAAATCCGACTAAAATTCGCGTATCCGAGATAAACATAAGACCCGGTGAACCGGAAGCCCAGCCGGTGGCGCGCAGAATCAGAAATCTGGGTGCTCTGATACAGGCCGCCCTCGATGGCCGCCTGAACGCGGTCGAACCGGAAATCCGCACAGATCAGATTGCTATTTGCATTGCACTGGTAACCGGCCCCGGTGGTCCCGACGGCCAGAAAGGGTATCCATGGTCATGCACAAAAGGAGAACCCCTGGAGATAGACTTCAAGTATATGCGGCGCAAAGGGATACAGGTTATTCCCTCGGCAATGACCTTTGCAGCCGAGGACAATAGATTTAAATCCGACGGCACGCGGGTGGCTTACTTAAACGCCAATATATCCCTGACAGAGAGTGAAACTGCAGGTGCGGTAGCTGACCGTTTGCGCAAAAAATTGCTGACAGCCTTTGACAATCAAAAAATCAGGGTAATCCCGCGTGAAAATCAGGCCGGTAATCGTCTGGACTTAAGAAGAGATATTGGTTTCCATTTTCTGAGGGCTGAAAAAATTTTTCCAATAAAATAATCAGGGGTCTGAACCGACCCCTGGACTCGTTTAGTGTTATGCGGGTTTCAATAAAATTTATGGTGGCGATGCAGGGATTTGAACCCCGGACACTGCGGATATGAGCCGCATGCTCTAACCGACTGAGCTACATCGCCACGATATCCCTATCAAATGACCCCGCCTGGATCCATCCATGGCCGGATCAAAGCCCAGCCATCGCATCCAGCCAGAATTTAACAACGGTCTGTCTAACAGCAATCTGGCATTTAGTCAAGTTGAAAACTGAACCAGTATTTGTGGCGGAAACTGGAGGGCGAGATTGTAAATCACATGGAGCGAGGCCTATAATTATAGAAAAACGTTATGGAATAATTAAAATAAAATTTGGGCAACGGCCCGGGAACCACTGACTCTTTGAAAATCTATCCTTTGATGGAACTTGTAACTTCAACCGTATACTCGTCAGGATTCGGCGGCAATTTTGAAAACACAACCATAAAGGGAACCATCTTGCCGGTTTTGATCTTCAGATTTGATTTTTTTTCGCCAAATTGTCTATTCAGCCGTTTTTTGATGACATTCGGA
>CAMYNZ010000268.1:2480-19952 GCA_947259865.1 uncultured Desulfobacterales bacterium
CCTTTTGAATATATTTTGGCAGTGATGCGTATAAAATTGCGGGGATGATTATAAACATTCTTAACCTGTCCTTTGACCACAAACAGGGTTCCGCTTTTTGAATTGGTCACAAACCAGCCATCAACCTTCTTTGACAGAATCCTGATTTTAAGATTTCCCGGATCCTTGACATCGGTCCCCAGCAGTTCGCTCACATATGGAATCTTTATCTCCTTTAAATCCTTAAGGAAAGGTATCTCAAAACCCATGGTCTCCGACAAGGTGTATGCCGCATAACCGCCACCCACCAGCAACACCAGCATCAACAAAATCCGAAAGGGTCCGCTGAGCCCCCGGCGGCCTGAGGATTTGATTTTTTTTGCAGGAGCCAGGTCTGCTTCATCCAAATCCGCATAGGCAAGATCAGCGTCTTCAACATCAATTTCATCGGCTTCATCATCGAGTGTTCCCATGTCAAATGAATCACCCAATGGCTGGTCTGCGCCGGCGGTTGCCGATACAGTAGCTGCTCCAGCAGCCTGTGGCACCGCCGCTGCATTACCATCAACTTCAAATTCAAGCTCGACGTCAGCAGCATCGTCGCCGTCAAACAGCTCGGCTTCGGTTTCCGTGCCGTCCAAGGCCATATCCAGCTCCTGCGAACCGGCTTCGGCTGCAACCGGTTCATCCACTTCTTCAAGCATATTTTCCAAATCGGACAAATCAAACTCGGCCGTTTCTTCAAACTCCGCATCAGAGGCAACTGACTGCTCGACCTCATCGGCGATATCCAGTGTAAAATCTAAATCATCGGTCACATCAGCAGCTTCTGCGGGTCCCGCAGGTTCTTCATCCTCCCCCAGCATTTCATCTAATTCGGATAAGTCGAACTCTTCCGTTTCTTCTAATTCAGCCGCCGGTGAAGCACTTGCGGCTTTAGGGGCTGCGTCCGATTCCATGTCCAATCCAAAATCGAGATCTTCAGATGCAAGCTCCGGTTCACTATCGGCACCGGGTGCTTCATCACCGTCCATCATACCCTCTAATTCAGAAAGTTCGAGTTCGGCGGTGGCCTCCGATCCGGGTGCAGCGGCACCACCGGAAATTTCAGGTTCCTCCTCCAAATCAAGATCGAAATCAAGTTCATCCGTTGCATCATCAATCTTTTTTTCCCCAGCGGCTGCTTCAGGTTCTGATTCTTCTTCTGGCCCCAGATCCAGTTCAAAATCAAGCTCATCGGATTGGGCTCCTGCTGCCGGCTCATCATCCTGGTCGAGCAAGTTATCCATATCCGAAACGTCCAGCTCCTGGGTTTCTTCCAGTTCCATATCGGCGGAAGCTTGATCAATATCGTCCCCGGCGTCAAGATCCAGGTTTAACTCAAAGTCAAGCTCATCGGATGACTCCTCTTCCACCGCTTCGGTCATGGCCGTATCCGCGCCGGCACCGGTCCCGTCATCCAGGTCTAATTCAAAATCCAGCTCTTTAGTCTCATCGGCTTCCATGGACCCCTCGGCTTTCGGGGAAGCCTCGTTATCTTCGAAATCAAGACCCAGATCGAAGTCAAGGTTTTCCCCGCCGCCACCTTCGGAACCCTCATCCAAATCCATATCCGAAAAATCGAGCTCCTGTGTTTCCTCAAAGTCCATCGGAGATGGTGTCCCGGCCACATCCTCTTCCAAATCCAGGCTAAAATCGGCTGAATCGGAGCTAGCGGCAGATGGGGTGTCGGTTCCTTCTTCCATTCCCAAATCAAGCATATCCTCGATTTCATTTACATTGACATCATCAAGCCCGGATGGATCGCCAGCCGCTGGACCCTGTGATGAAGGCGTCTGGGGTGCAGCTCCAGCTCCGGCATAAGCAACAAATATATGACGGCATTTCGAACATCTGACCTTGGAGCCGGTATCTTTTATTTGGTTGTCCGGAAAATTAAAACTCGTAGCACATTTATCACATGTTAATATCATTGTTAACTCCGCTGATTAAATTTTCAAATGGTATACTTCCGGTAAGTTGCGATACTTCTCCGCATAATCCAGGCCGTAACCCACAAGAAAACCCTTTTCGATTATATGGCCGATATAATCAATGTTAATATCTTCTCTGCGGCGTTCGCGTTTGTCGAGTAAGGTGCAAATTTTAACCGATTTTGGGTTGGACTTTTTAATATGGTCAACTAAGTAGGTTAAGGACAACCCGGTATCGATAATATCCTCTACAATCAGTACGTCAGTGTCTTTTAGATCAATTTCAATATCTTTGGTGAGATGGATACTTCCTGTGGTAGATGTTTGGGTACCGTAACTTGAGAGTCCCGCGAAATCGACTTTAACTGGAATGGTGAGCTTTCGAATGAGATCCGACAGGAAAATGAACGCGCCTTTTAACACACCGATAAGTACGAGATCGCATTCAATATAATCAGATGAAATCCTGCGGGCAATCTCACAGACTGCTTTTTCGATTTCTTCTTTGGTCAACACCGGAATTAGGTTAGGCATGCGCAGAAGTTTTGAACTGTTATTTCTGTGAATTTCGGCAAGACGGCCGACGGAAAAATAACAGCACTAGAATTACACAAAATGGGCCTTCTTGTCAATAATTTTAATTAATTACAGACCTGTCTCTGCCAGTTGCTCTAACAATTTCTTCTGCTCGCGGGTGAGAGATTTGGGTATGATAACACGGATGCGCACATAAATATCCCCTCTTTTTTTACTTTTCATGCCGGGAAGTCCATGGCCGGAGAGCCGCATTTTTGTGCCGTGTTTTGTACCGGGAGGAATCTTCAAATTGAGTTCTTTACCGTCAGGTGTCGGAACATGGATTTTGGTACCAAAAATAACTTCGCTGAGCTTCAGATCCCGATGGGTATAAAGGTCCTGACCATCCACGCTAAACATCGGATCCTCGAATACCTTGGCCTGTATAAATAAATCGCCGGGCGGGCCTCCCATGGGGCTCGGCTCGCCCTTGCCGGTCAGTCGCAGCTTCTTACCCGTGGTCATTCCTTTTGGGATTTTAACCTCCAGTCTTTCAGAATGTCCTTTATGATCAAAGCTTATAACCTTGCTGGTGCCGGTAATTACCTCCTGTAAGGTGAGCGTGAGTTCATAGACCAAGTCTGCTCCCTTCATCTGGGTCTGTTGACCGGTGTCAAAACCGTAAGGAGATCTGGAACCAAAAGGTGACCCCGATCCGAATGAAAACCGCATGCCTCCACCCCTGCCGGAAAAGGGCTCTGCACCGCCAAAGCCAAATTCCCTGAGGATATCACTAAAATCAAAGCCCCTGAATATGTCTTCCTGGGTGAAACGTTGCTGAAAGCCCTCGGCACCAAAGGTGTCGTATTGTTTGCGTTTTTCCTTGTCGCTGAGAACGGCATAGGCCTCACTGATTTTTTTGAATTTATCCTCGGCGGCCTTATCTCCTTTGGCATGGTCCGGGTGATACTTCATGGCCAGTTTGCGATAAGCCTTTTTAATCTCTTCATCACCGGCGCTTTTACTCACACCCAGAATTTCGTAATAGTCTGAATTTGCCATGGCCAATATTCCTCGTCATCATAATTATTCGGAGATCTTCAATGCTGGCAGGATAAATAAAACTTATGAGTTCATAGGTTTACCCGCCTCTGAACGGTTACGATAATCTCTTAAATTTTAGTTAAAAGTAAGCTTGATGCAAACTATGTCAAGATTAAGCCCTTGGGTGAAAGTTGGGCCGGCTAGCGTCCAATGGCCCGCCCGCCTCGCCTGAGCGACTCACGATGGCGGGCAGGCTGCGGTGTCCCGCGGCTTTAAATGCTAATTAATCGCGGCAAGATGCCGCTCCCACTGTTCATATTGGATGGGGTTTAGTAACCACCAAGGTGTTTAAAAATTGGTGGGAGTGGCTTCCAGCCACGAGGTGTAAGCTCCGCTTTCAAGCCGCGAGACGCCTTGATGCAGACCTTAATCTGTTTAGATTAGACATGTAATCCCACATCAGCTCTTTTGGGCTTTGAGTGCAATCATGAGAACGGTCAGCGCCGCCGGGGTTATACCTTCCATACGGGATGCCTGGCCCAGCGAGGCCGGTCTGACCGCTGAAAGCTTTTCCTTTAATTCGTTTGAAAGACCATGGACACCGGGGTAATCAAAGCCCTCCGGCAATTTTATTTTTTCCAGGTTTTTGAAATTTTCGATTTGTTCCAATTGCCGTTTGATATATCCTTCATATTTGATCTCAATTTCCACCTGCCGGGTAACCTTACGGTCCACCGACCGGGGGTTTGGGGCCAGTTTTTCTACCATATGGTAATCCAGCTCGGCTCTTTTCAATAATTGATCGAGGGGCACGCCGTTGCTGATTGGATTTGTGCCGCGACTCTGCAGATATGCATTTACTTCTTCCGAAGGTTTGATCACCGTGCGCCTTACTCGCCTTATCTCCTGATCAATCTGCCTTTTTCGCTCTTTTATTTCTCCCAGTACATGACGATCGATAAGGCCGAGATCAATTCCGGTTTCCATTAGTCTCAAATCCGCATTATCTTCTCGCAGCATGAGACGGTACTCAGCCCGGGAAGTAAACATTCGATAGGGTTCGCGTGTTCCCCGGGTGACCAGATCATCGACCATGACGGCCATATAGGCCTGAGATCGGTCCAGGATAAAAGGCGGTCTTGCCTGTACCTTGCTGGCCGCGTTTATTCCGGCCCACAGCCCCTGGGCGGCAGCTTCCTCGTAACCGGATGTTCCATTGATTTGTCCGGCCATAAAAAGCCCGGAGATTCTTTTGGTTTCCAGGGTCGCTTTTAGCTGGATAGGGTTGACGACGTCGTACTCGATGGCATAGGCAGGCCGCATGATCTCCGCCTCTTCCAGACCGCTGACGGATCGCACAAACTCAATCTGTACTTCTATAGGCAGGCTATTTCCAAGACCGCTGGCGTAAATTTCTTGGGTATCAATACCTTCGGGCTCGAGGATTACCTGATGCCTGGTGCGGTCCGGAAACCTGACAACTTTGTCCTCGAAAGATGGACAGTACCGGGCGGAAATGCCCTTTATCGCACCCCCATAAAGGGCGGACCGCTTCAGGTTTTTTTGTACAATCTTTAGACCCTTCTCACTGGTGTGACCGATAAAACTCGGAACTTGCGGCATTGTTATCTTATCGGTAAAAAAAGAAAACGGCGTGGGGTCCGGGTCGGCCTCGTGCTTTGTAAACCGGGTAAAATCAATACTTGATTTTCTCAATCGCGGCGGTGTGCCGGTTTTCATTCTCCCCAGCTGAAATCCCAGTTCTTTGAGATGGGCCGGCAGATCATATGAGGCAAACTCGCCTGCCCGCCCGGCTTTAAAAGAATTAAAGCCGATATGAACCAGCTTCCACACCGATGATGCGTTGATCCTCGATAACCAGTCGCCGAACCATGGACTGTTTGATATCAATGTTTGTCTCTTTTTCAAGCACCGTCTTCATGGCCGCGTGGTATTGGGTTTTATCATTTTGCGTTCTGGAAGAATGAACCGCGGGACCTTTTTTAGTGTTCAAGGTACGGTACTGGATGGCAGTTTTATCGGTAATTTTGGCCATTTCACCACCCAGGGCATCGATCTCCTTTACCAATTGCCCTTTGGCCATGCCGCCTATGGACGGGCTGCAGGGCATGGCGGCCACTTTGTCCAGGTCAATGGCCATAATAAGCACACTGCAGCCCATTCTGGCCGCAGCCAGGGCGGCCTCGCAGCCTGCATGCCCGGCGCCGACTACGATAATGTCGAATTTTTGGGGATAAAAAGCCATTTGAATCATTTTAAAAGAATCGCTAAATTAATTATAAAACCCGCCGGTATTTGGCGGGATGCAGCTGGGCGTATGGCGGCCCAGCGTTAAAATAGTGATTACACATAATAACAATGTGTTAAGGATAAAATAGTGGGTTTACAAGCCCCCTGCCCCTATAAAAATTCAGATACCTGAATCACAGTTTACATTTATTTAAGAGATATTTATAGTATAAAGGTATCCCTGAATTTAAAAACAGGATAAAAAGTTTTATTGTTATAGCCACGATGGCAGATAATCAACACTAATCGAATAATTCCTGATGAAATTTCACCTATGATAAAACGATACAACGATCTCAATACTTATTATAGAAATCTCTTTGGATGCCGGGTTCAAAAAATTTCTCTGGATGCCGGATTGAGCTGCCCGAATCGGGACGGTGGAATTTCCACCGGGGGCTGTATTTATTGCAATAAATGGGGTTCCGGGACCGGTGCCCATGCGAAAGGATTATCGATTACCGAGCAGCTCTTACTCGGAAAAAAAACCCTTGCCAGACGCTACAAAGCCAAAAAATTCATAGCCTACTTCCAATCTTTTTCAAATACGTATGCACTCACGAACAAGCTCACAGGTCTTTATGAAGAAGCTCTATCCGTAAAAGATGTGGTGGGATTATCAATTGGCACCCGCCCGGATTGTGTCGACGAATCAACCCTGGATCTGCTTGCACACTATGCCGAAAACTATCTGATCTGGGTGGAATACGGTTTGCAGTCTGCCCACGATAAAACCCTGAAACTGATCAACCGGGGCCATGATTTTCAATGTTTCAAAAAAACGGTGGCAGCAACCCAAAAAAGACGCGGATTAAAAATTTGCACCCACATTATATTGGGGCTTCCCGATGAAGATAAAAATCACATGCGTGAAACAGCAAAACAGGTGGCGGCGCTTGGAATCGATGGAATCAAGATTCATCTTCTATATGTTATCGAGGGCACAAAACTTGACATGTTATACCGCCAGGGTGCCTATAAATGCCTTGGACAGCAGGAATATGTTGATCGGGTCTGCGATATTTTGGAGAGGCTGCCGCGCGATATAGTCATTCAACGTCTGACCGGGGATCCACACCCCGACGAACTCGTGGCCCCGAAATGGAGCCTTAATAAGTCACAAACATTGAACATGATTACAGACAGGTTGGCGGCAAGAGATACCTGGCAGGGAAAATTGGTGGATGGTTTATCGGGTTGATCTCAACACAAAGTCAGTTTTATTGATCGCTAACTTGTCACTTATAATAGATTGCGGTATATTCGGCTATACGTGCAATTAAAAGCAGTGATTTTTAACCTATATTGAGCAGATTGGCATTGCTCAACCTTGAACCGGGAACCGCTTAACCCCGGTTTAATTAACACCAGGAAAAAGATGACGGCAGCGGATATACAGCCCCCCGAAGATCGATTGGATGAATTTGACCTTTCATTTAAGGTTTTTCATGAGCTCATGGCCAAAAAGGTCAATGACATCCTGCTGGTGTCCACCCCTTATGACGCTTTTATCATGGAAGAAGAAGGACGGCTGGCGGAAAGAATCATCCATGAGTACCGCGGTTTAAATCTTTCCCGCCCCCCCTGCCTTACATGGGTTTCGAGCATCCAGGAAGCGATCAATGCTTTAACCCAAAAACATTTCGATCTCGTGCTGACAATGCCCCGTTTGGACGATATGGATGCTTTTGATCTGGGCCGGCAGATAAAACGTAAGTTTCCTGATCTGCCTGTTTTTCTTCTGGCCCACAGCACCAACAAGCTCTTGCTCGATAGGGATTACTCGAACCGCCGATCCATAGATAAACTGTTTGTCTGGTATGGAAATTCAGATCTTTTGCTGGCGCTGGTCAAAAACGTAGAAGATCGCATGAATATCGACTATGATACCCAGCGCGCCAGGGTCAGGGTCATAATTCTGGTGGAAGACTCGCCCATATTCTATTCGTCCATCCTTCCGTTGTTGTACAAGGAAATCGTGTCACAGACCCAGGCAGCCATGGAAGATTCTATCAATGATGAGCACCGTATCCTCAGGATGCGGGCCCGACCCAAAATTCTGCTGGCTGAAACTTTTGAAGATGCCGAAAATCTTTTCAGGCGCTTTAAGCCTTACGTGCTCAGTGTTCTGTCTGATGTTCGCTTTCCGCGAAGGGGTAAGTTGGACAAAGATGCCGGATATTCCCTGCTTTCCATGATAAAAGCGGAAATGCCGGATATCCCGCTGCTGATGGTCAGTTCGGAAGAAAGCAATCGTGAAAAAGCGGATAAGATTCCGGCGGTTTTTTTAGATAAATTTTCACCGACGCTGCACGAAGAAATTCGTGATTTTTTTAGAGATAATTTGGGTTTTGGTGATTTCATATTCCGGCTGTCGGATGGTACCGAAGTGGCCCGAGTTTCCAACCTGCGGGAGATGGAGGAGATTCTGCCGTCCGTGCCGGATGAATCTGTTTCGTATCACGGTGCCCGAAACGATTTTTCAAGCTGGCTGATGGCCCGATCCGAGGTCATGCTGGCCTCCAAACTCAAACCGGTAAAGTCCTCCGACTTCAGCAACATGGCAGAGGCCAAGCAATACCTCGTGCAAAGCATCCACGACCGCAGGGTTGGTCGGCAAAAAGGCATCATCACCCAGTTTGTTTCCGGGCGTTTTGATCCGGAGGCCGAATTCGTTAAAATCGGGAAGGGGTCTCTGGGGGGCAAAGCCAGAGGGCTTGCGTTTATATCCACCCAGTTGAAAGAAAACCCCGTATTTCGGAATGATATCAAAGATGTCGATATCAGGGTCCCCAGGACACTGGTTATCTCCACTGAGGGCTTTGACGATTTCATCAGCCAAAATGACCTCAAAGATATTCCCAATCGTGATCTGAAGGACGCACAAATCTGCGGGATGTTTTTATCAGCCTCTCTGCCCGAATGGCTGCGGCATGATCTGGAAACTTTTCTATCACACGCGGATTATCCCCTGGCAGTCCGTTCTTCAAGCCTGCTGGAGGACGCCCAATTCCAGCCCTTCGCCGGTATTTACAACACCTATATGCTGCCCAACAGGCATCCGGATCACGGTATGCGGCTGGAAAGGCTTATTCAGGCCATAAAACTGGTTTATGCCTCCACGTATATGGAAACACCGCGAGCGTATGCTAATAGTACCTTGCATCGACTCGAAGATGAAAAAATGGCGGTGGTTATTCAGCGATTAATGGGCAGGCAACACGGTGACTATTTCTACCCGGCCGTCTCCGGAGTGGCTCAATCGTATAATTTCTATCCCATATCCCATATGAAACCCGAAGAGGGCATTGCCCATGTAGCCCTGGGACTCGGAAAAACCGTGGTTGAAGGCGGCACCTCTTTGCGTTTTTCACCGCGCCACCCGCAACTTCTACCTCAGTTTTCAACCGTAGAAGATATCCTGAAAAATTCCCAGCGCTTCTTTTATGCTTTGAAACTGGCGGATTTTCCGGAGAACTTCGGCTTTCCGGAGGATCTAAGAGACGACATAACGCTGGCAAAGCTGGAAATCGATGATGTTCAAACCCATCCCCCGGTGACCAGCCTCTGCAGTTCATACAGCCCGGAGGAAAACAGAATCAGAGACACCATGACCACTTCGGGATACCCAGTTTGTACGTTTGCCAGGGTGTTGAAGTACAAATCCTTCCCGCTGCCGGAAATACTATCTGAAATGCTGGATATCGGCCGCAAGGGTATGGGTACCCCGGTTGAAATTGAATTCTCCGCCAATCTTTCTTTTGAGGCTGATCAGGTACCGGAATTTGGTTTGCTTCAGATAAGGCCCATGGCCATAACGCATCACAACCGGGATGTTAAAATAAGCAAAAAAGATCTGTCCCGGGCCCTATGCTATTCCACCATGGCTCTGGGTAACGGCCAGTTCAAAGATATTGCCGATATCATCTATGTGCGGCCCGAGACCTTTGATCCGGCCAAAACAATTGACATTGCTGCTGAAATCGGTAAGGTCAACCAACAGCTGGTCGGTAAAAACCGCAAATATCTGCTGATTGGTCCGGGTCGCTGGGGATCGGCCGATCACTGGCTGGGAATCCCGGTGAGCTGGAATGAAATTTCCGGTGTGGGTGCCATTATCGAGACAACTGCCGAAAATCTCACAGCGGATCCTTCACAGGGTTCACACTTCTTCCACAACATCACCTCACTGGGTATCAGCTATTTAAATACGCGGGAAAAAGGCGAAGACTTTATTGACTGGGACTGGCTGCAGTCCCTGCCTGCCGAAAATGAAACCAGATACCTGCGCCATGTAAGGCTCAAAAAACCGCTGACCCTCAAAATAGACGGTAAATCCTCCTGCGCCGTTCTGTTGAAATAGTTAGAAATTAACCGCAGACACACGCAGACATGCCAGAAAAGAAAATATCCTCGCCTTGTAATTACTTTATTACCAAATCAAGACTGCCTTAGCTTACAGGTGTGCTGTTTTTTACAGAACGCAGGCTGACTTATTTCATTTACCGCACCCTCAGCGGTAAATGAAAAAAATTTTCCCCTCGGCGTGCTCTGCGGCTCTGCGGTAATCTAAATATCTAAACACGATTGGCCGGTGAGCTCGTCGGATTGTCATACCATTTGAAATAGCTTTGTGCCCCTTTGCGACCGGATTTCACGAGCGCTTCCTTCTTCGCATCCTTTATTTTGAACTCCGTGGCCTTAACACCCAGGGTGTCAATGTAAATGGTGCGCTGCCAATCGTCGGAGTGTAAATGTTGATTCGCCTGGGCATCCAGAATGGTTTTCAGGAGGTTCTTGGTGTAGTCAAAGAAGTCATCAATTTTTTCCGCGACCGGTTCGGCCTGGTCTCGAAACATGGCAATCTCACGTTCGGAATCCAGTCGAAATCCAAGGGTTTCCTTGTTATAGGTGTACGGACTGATTTTAAGACCCTTCTTTTTAAGCTGCTTATTGTGTTTCGTCCACATATACATCACCTCGCGGACTTCGCCGGGCGGCAAAAAAAAGTGGGATCGACATAGAGATGCGCACCGCATCAGCGATACAGGTGCGCGGGGTGTGCTCGTGAGAGAAGACCTCGGCAAAATGAGTGGATAAATTGGTTCCCATAAAATACATTTCCCGAAAGCCTTTTGCGGCTTTTTGGTCTATCGCCTGGGCAAAGGTTGTGTCCGGTTTGCCGGTTTTTTTGGCGATCAGGTCCCCAATCCATTTTCGAAAGTAATCACCTTTATACCAGCCATATTCGGTTGTCAGCCGATTGATATCCCGCAACACGCCAAAACTGTCGTCCATAAACTTTTCAAAATTCATGCGACTGAGTATTTTCATGGTCTCATCGGGTGTGTAGTTCAGCCCCACCAGAACCGCATTGATAGCTCCGGCCGATGTGCCGCCGACCCGAATGATATGGGGCAAAATGCCTTTTTCCTGCAGCACCTCCATCGCCCCAACGTAAGCGATACCTTTGACCCCACCGCCTTCAAAAACCAGATTCTTAAATTGATAAGCCATACAACTTCCTCCTATTAAGAAACGCACCAGGGTTAAATCTTTAAATTAAAGAAAAGGGATCTTTGGCCACCCACTTAATCCCCGCTCCGTGGTAGTCACTGGCGGTCAACCGAACACCGGAGGACTGCCGCAGGGCGGCACGCGGTGAAATCGTTTTACTCCCGCCGCCGCCGGATTCAAACGCTACCGGTCCTACGGGCACCTGGCCCTGTTTTTGAGTGAGCGGCGGTACAATGACAGCGTGAATGGCCACGTGGTGTATTCTCTTTCGCGGGCGACGGTAGAAAACAAGACAGCCGGGCTTAAGATCTCTCACCTTTGTTATATCCGGGCATCCTCTTTTGTTATAATAAGTGTAGATCCCCTGGGCTGTGGAGCGCCCGCCGGCATATAATTTCGGCCAGGCCCTGGCGGCCTGCATCAGTGCGATGGAAGCAAAACCGCTGCAGTCAAACCCGCCTTCATCGGCCTCCTCCCCGCCCCAGGAATACAAATAATCACCAACCATCCTGGCCGCCATCAACAAAAGAAATACCCGGGCATTCATTTCATCCTTCATATTTTCTATACTCCTTTTTTACAGGTTAAACACATAATTTCGAGAAGCAAGTCATGAAGTAATGCCTGACTGCATGGAATCTGTAGATTTCAATCCATTGCGAACCATTTGCTCGGCCAAGCGTTTGGCAGAAAAATATATCTCAATTATCCTGTTGATCCTGTCTAAAAATATTGTGATTTACTTGATATTGGACAGGCAGTCCTGGATGAGTTCGACCACGTTGGCGGCCGTTTTGGGTCGGCGCCGGGTGCTTTTGGTCAAAAGCTTGTCGATAACCTCGCTGCAACAAGGCGGGATTTTTTTCACCACTTTTTTAAGGGGTATATAATTTACATTGGCGATGGCATACATCAGGTTGGTAAGATTATCGCCCTTGAAGGGTTTTTCACCGGTCAACATTTCATACATCACCACACCCAGCGAAAAGAGATCTGAACGGCCATCCACTTTTTCGCCGGCGACCTGCTCCGGTGACATGTAATTGGGTGTACCCAGAATCATCCCGGTTTCAGTGGTGGAGGCGCTCATCACGCGGGCGATACCGAAATCGGCGACTTTGACTTCGTCATTTTCCAGAAGAAGGATATTATCCGGTTTGATATCGCGGTGCACCACGCCCTGTTTGTGCGCATACTCGAGCGCTTCGGCCACAGATGACACAATGCTAAGAACCCGTTTGACCGGGAGCCGCTTGCCCTCCCCGCAATACTCCGCCAGATCCTGGCCTTTGAGAAGTTCGATGGCCATGTAAGCCATATCGTAATCTTCGCCAACATCGTAGATCGTCATAATATTGGGGTGGGAAAGCTTTCCGGCGGCTTCGGCTTCTCTGAAAAAGCGTTTTTTAATTTCGGGCAACCGATGCGGGTCGACATCCGCGTATTTCAGGGTTTTGATGGCTACCTCGCGATTAATCTTGGGATCCTTTCCGAGGTAGACGACGCCCATGGCGCCCTGGCCCAATTCTTTTAAAACTTCATAGCGGCCAAGGGTGGGTTTGGTGGTGGCATGATCAAGGATTAAGGAGTCATCCCGTTTGGAGGGAGAAGCGGCAAATATCCCGGTTTCGCCGAGGTTTTTGAGGGTTTCGATACGCTTGCTGATGTCCATGAAGTTGCCGGCTTTCGTCATGTGATGATACACCGCCAGGGCTTTGTTAAACATTCGCTTTCTTTCAAAATCCTGGCCGAGATTATAAAGCAGTTCCCGCACGGAACTGTCTTCCACCGGACATTTCAAAAATTTTTCATAGGCCATGTCCAGCATGCCCTTGCCCTGAAAAGATTGGGCAAGCAATTTGTTGAGCTCCGTGCCCTGCGCTCGTTTTTCCTCGGCAAAACGTTTGAAGCCGGCGAATCCATACCCCAAAAGCGCCAGGAATAGCGGGGCAAAAATTTTAAGCCAGTACCCCAGGGCCATGAACAATACCACCGCGAACCCGATCCAGGTTATAACAAAAATTCCCAGTATAAAAGCGCCGTCGCGCGGTTTGACCCGAGGAATCACAAATACCAGAAACAGACCGAAATACAAGATAACCAGGATTTCTAAAACATAGGCCCAGGCCGGCCTTGAAAGATATTTGCGGTTTAATATGTTTTCCACCGTTTTAGCAGTTATTTCGATATCAGAGGCGCTTTGTTTGACAGTGGTTCGATAAAACGGTGCCAGCCAGGGACTGGTGACTCCCAGCAATACAATTTTACCTCTGAATTGTTCAGCCGGAATTTTTTCATTAAGGACATCGGAAAATGAGAAAATTTTAAAATCCGATTGACGGCCGTCAAAATCAACAAGCATCCTGTAATTGCCGTCAGTGGGTATCTCCAAAGTCTTCAGGTTTAATTGCCCGCCGACCGGCTTTATATCATTGATACCGCCATCCTGATATTTGGCCGCCGCCTGGAGGGAAAAAGACGGAAAAAACCTATCCTGATATTTTACTATCAACGGCACCTTACGAACCGTACCATCCCGGTCAACAATAACATTGGTATGACCCAGGGCACTGGCCTTTACAGCAAGTTCACCGAATGTCAATGTAACAGCTTTGGCACCATTGGAATCATCATTTATACTCGAGGCCGTGGAACCGGCGCCGGAAGCCTTGTTGGGCGGTTTGGAGTTATTGGATTGCGATGCAATGGATCGCTTTTCCAGCCAATCCGGCAGTTTGCCTCTAACCGGTCTGTCAGGTCTACCCAAGGTGAAACGCATTGGCAAAATCACGTTAACCGCACGGTTGACCGCTCCTATCAGACCGGCGTCATGATCGAGTTGTTTCTGGGAGGCATTCAGGATTTTATTGATTCTGTAGCGCGTTTTTTTTCTTTTTTTAAGGAAGGCAATTCGGTGGATGGCTTTTTTGGCATTCTTTAAAGCATCGAGACCCGGATTCAATTCAGCGCTGGTGTATAAAAGATGAATTCCCAGCACTTTCGGCCGGTGATCGGAAAGTCGACTGATCATGTCCGCGATATAGGATCGGGGCCAGGGCCAGCTGCCGATGTTCTCGATACTTTTATCGTCGATGGCTACGATGACGATGGGATTGGGATCTTTGCGCTGTCTGAGGCCGGCCAGGATATCGTAGGTCTTAAGTTCCAGAAACTGCATGGGATAAAATTCGAACAGCATTCCCATCAGTATTAAGAATGTTATTGCGCCGCATACCAGCCAGTTGGAATATAAGAACCTTTTAAGTTTCAGTCTCATTAAAACCGCTATCTTATTGGAGCGTAGATGAAAAATTTTTCCTTTTAAATCATAGAATTATAAAGAATTCGGGCCTGAGTGTCAAGCAGGTTTGTGCCGCAATCGGGCCGGTAAAAAGGGGGTAAAAATGAAAACGATAATACTATTAATGTATTATCGCCATAAAAAGGTTTGAGTTTAGAATAAATAAAGCGATTCCATTAATTATGTTGGAAACCGATTGAAATCCTGGACCTCGTGCTAAAGAATCTACTAATCAAACATAATATCGACAATAGATGGCTACTTTTAGTCGAGGTCGGGGTACCTCTCCAAATAATTTTATCCTCATCCCCGGACAACAAGTAGACCCTGCCCCTGCCATAATAGTAAACCGATTTATCCGGATTGAGCGCAATGGCTTTATCCATAAAGCCAATCGCTTTCTGATATTCGCCTAGCTCGCCATAGGATACACCCAGTTGAAAATAGGCGTCGCTTCGCCGGGGATCAAGTTCGATGACTTTCTGAAAATACTGGATAGCGGCTTTGTCGTTGCCGTAAACCGAAACCAGTATTCCCCGGTCGTACCAGTAATCGGCATTTTTTTCCTGATCATCTGTCTTTTTTTCAGTTTCAGCCCGGTCTTCCGGATTTTTATTCTCAGCGGCCTCTTTGCTTTCAGCTTTGAACTGGGCCCTCAATGGCGAGTAGTTTCCGGAAACAAATATGAACAGCAGCAGGGCTACAAAACACTTTGATATAATTGCTGGTATTTTCATAAGAGTCACCTTGAAATTTACCTTAGCCAGGTAAATCGGAACTAAAAGCAAAAATAACAATTAATAAAATAACATACGGATAACATTATAGTAAATAAACCGTGTATTTGTCAAAAAAAAACCCGATGCCGGAATGGCGTACCTTACAATGAACCGCGTCCTGCAATTGAAACATGGACCTGCCCGGTTCGAACCACGAATAAATCGAATTGGATTTTGCTTGATGACCACCAAAATATTTTCTATTGTGTTTGCGGTTCTTGAAAAAAGGGAATTAAAAAAAGGAGGTTCATATGCAAGCGTATACCATTCACCCCCTGGTCGTCGGGATAAATGAAACCGATCAGGGCGTCATGACCTATCTGCGCGACTATGGGAAAAGAATTTTTCTGCCAATATACGTCTTTTATATCAAAGGGGGGGACAAACATATACTTGTTGACACCGGTCTTGAGCAGTTTGTGGTCCCGGAAGGGGTAGAGGATCAGTTAGGCTTTCAGGTGCTCGAGTTTGAGGATGCCCTGGCAACGCTAAACATTAATCCTGAAGATATTGATGTGATCATTCACACCCATCTCCATAACGATCACTGCGAGAATGATTATAAATGCACAAATGCCCGGGTGTTTGTCCAGAAATCAGAGTTTGAATTTCTCAAAAATCCGCATCCCATTGATCATCGATATTATCCGGATGTCCTGGATGATGTTGATGTTGTCGAAGTGGCGGGGGATCAAACGATTTTTGAGGGCATCGACGTCATATTGACGCCCGGTCACACCATTGGTGGCCAGTCCGTGGCCGTCAACACTTCAGAGGGAAGAGCCATAATCACGGGGTTCTGTTGCAATGACAAGAATTTTCCGGCCACCGGCCCGGCTATTACACCCGGTGTTCACATTGATGCCACCCAAGCCTATGATTCTGCGCAAAAAATAAAAACGATGGCCGACATACTCATACCGCTGCATGATCTTGCCATTGGAAATAGAAAGTCGATTCCCTGAAAAGCATTCTATAACATTAGAGGACACAAACCATGGCAAAAGAAAACGATGTCGTGTTAATATATTTTGAAGATAAACCGCTCGGCTTTGCCAGAATAGAGAGTATATTGCCGGATTCCAAACCAAACTGGTATCACACCAAACTTCTCCTGTTGCAGGCACCGCTTCAGGTGGTCACCTGGATTCTAAGGGATGTCTATATAAACGGCGAGGAATTTACGATGAATGGAAAAAGGATGCGGCTGGAACCGGTCGTGGCTCCCTCCGATGAGGAAGAAGCGGCACCGGCGGTTCAGCAGGAAAGGCAGCCGCAAAAGCCCGGTAAGGCAAAGGTAATACCCTTGAAGGACTTAAAAAAAAAGTGAAACCACGATAAAAGCCCTTATTTAACCACGGATTGCACGGATATACACGGATAGGTCTATTCGAAAAATAATCAGACAAATCAGCGAAATCAGTGGTTACAATGTGCTTTCAGTTCTAATGAAACATGGAGACAACTAATACACCCCCTCAAATCGTCATTTCGGCTTCCCGAAGAACGGATATCCCGGCTTTTTATCTGGACTGGTTTATGGCCCAGGTGAACAGAGGTTACTTTGAAGTTATCAACCCCTACAACCGAAAAGTTTCCGTTGTAACGGCAGCACCGCAATTGGTTCACTCCATTGTGTTCTGGTCCAAAGATTTCGGTCCTTTTTTGAAAAGAGGCATCGGTGAACAGTTGCAAAAAAAAGGCTTTCATCTTTTTTTCAATTTTACCATAAACTCCGACACACCCCACCTGGAACCCCGGGTGCCGACGCTGCCGGAACGTTTGATACAACTTGAATATCTCAGTAGCCGTTTTGATCCCCGGGCGATCAACTGGCGATTCGATCCGATTTGCTTTTACAAAATCCATAACAGCAGAATCAAAAATAATCTGCACGATTTTACCCGGATTGCCGATAAGGCCGCCCGGTGCGGTATCTCAAGATGCATAACGAGCTTTATGGATGATTACCCCAAAATTCGCAAAAGAATCAGATCCATAACCGGTTTTTCCTTTACCTTTCCCTCGCCGCAAAAAAAAGTGAGTGTACTGC
>CAMYNZ010000269.1 GCA_947259865.1 uncultured Desulfobacterales bacterium
TAAGTCTAAGAAAAGCAGTGATGGAAAATGGGACAATAGTACCGATAGCTTCTGCATATCTCAGTTTTTTTGAGGCTTCAAAAACATGTGCTCACACCAACTGATCAAATGTTTATCTCCCTTCCAAAAATCTGTGATATCATACATATGTACAACTTTTCGCAATGCTTTGATCATCTCAATATATAGATGCACTTCACCGCTTGTTATTTGTTCTTCACCATATCATAAAATTTTAATGGTTGTAGTTTACTCAAAACACAATTACCCTTTTGTTCCGCACTGAAAGGAAATAGGCCGATGGGCAGAATAGAAAGCAGCGACAAACCAATCATTAAAGTACGGGGCTTGCATAAATACATTGGCCCTGTACATATCATCAAAGGGGTTGACCTGGATGTGAGGCCCAGCGAGGTAATCGTCATTATGGGGCCTTCAGGCGGAGGAAAGAGCACCTTTTTGCGCTGCCTTAACTTTCTGGAGGAACCATTGGCGGGAACTATCGAAATTGACGGTGTGGAAGTCAACGCTGAGGAATCACTAGATCAGCTGAAAAAACGCATTTGGGAAATCCGCCGAAACGCAGCAATGATTTTTCAAGAATTTAACCTTTTCCAGCATATGACTATTTTGGGTAACATTATCGAAGGTGCTGTCACAGTCAAAGAGATGCCCAAAAACCAGGCCATCGCCAAGGCGGAGAAGCTACTGGCCCCTATGGGATTGTTAGAGAGGCGCGATGATTTCCCATCAAATCTGTCGGTTGGAGAGCAACAACAAGTGGCTATCGCTCGCTCCCTCTGCATGGAACCCAAGATTATGTTGTTCGATGATCCGACCTCGGCCCTCGATCCGAGCTTAGTTGCCGAGTTAGTGGATACGATAACAAAGCTGGCCAATGAAGGTATAGCTATGATAGTTGTCACTAACGAGCCATATTTAGCCCGTAATGTAGCCGACCGGGTTATTCTTTTAGACGATGGCGTGTGGCTGGAAATGGCTCCACCTGATGAACTGTTTACCAATCCCAAGAAAGAGCGTACCCGCCAGTTTTTAGAACGCATTTCGTTGAAAGACATTAGTGGTGGTACATAGAATTCAAGCTAATTGTTGTCATATCTCCAACTTATCTTCAAAATTGGCTGCCTTGTAAAACCTGTGATATCCTGAGCAATTCACACATATCGCCCAAAAGACTATCCTTGTTGGTTTTGGTAAGCGGGTAGGGGATAAGCTTTCGGAATTTCACTTCGTTCACACCATACCATGAAGTTTGGCTGAAGTGCGCTATCTTGACTAAATCCCTTTTAATATTTTTTCTTGACAACCAATGCTCGTTTAAATTAGTTTGTATACGAAAGGATTGTCATGAAAAATTACGACGACTGCATCATATTTCTCCTGGCGAAAGCCTACCAGAAAGCCCATGGAAGCTTTAAAAAACGTCTTTTACCCTTTGGCATCACACCCATCCAGCATTTGATACTTGAAGCCCTGTGGCACGAAGACGGACAGTCTGCCGGTGATATCGGAAAAAAACTGGTTCTGGATGCTGCGACTCTGTCCGGTGTTCTTGATCGGCTGGCCGCAGGGGGCTGGATCGTAAAAGAGACGGACGATGAAGACAAACGGATGATACGCATCCATCTTACAAAAAAAGGCCTGGAATTGAGGCCCACGCTTTCGGAAGAAAGGGATCAGGCCAACCAGGAGTTGCTGGCAGAAATGACTCTTGAAGAAAAAGTTATTTTGAAACGGCTACTTAGAGACATTCAGGCCTAGTTTTTGATAATTTTTTATCTTATATTTCGTATACAAATTATAGGCTTACGGGTTGTGGCTGTAGAAAAATAGCGCAGTATACAAATTGCAATAATTTAGATCGAGTCAGCGTTAGGACAGATTATGAAAAGTCGCAAAGAAGAGCAGGTTTATGAGAAATTTATTGAATGGTTGGGAAGAACCTGGTGGGGTTTGCCGGCATCTGACCAGTTAATGCCGTTAATCCAGGCCCGTTATAGTGCAGAAGAGGCTGAGTTTTTAACCGGAATACCCCACTCAGCGGCTGCCCTGGAAGAACTGTCTCAGTTAAAAAATATTGAAACTGCCGAGCTGGAGCCACAGCTGGACGAACTGGCAAAAAGGGGCATCCTGTACAAAAGCCGGCGCGGCGACTCTGTGCGGTACAGGCTCAACGACTCATATTTCGTGTTTTTCCGCAGCACTTACTGGCCGGGACAGGGTGATGAACTCAGCCGAAAAACGGCCCCGCTGGTAAACACCTATTTTCTGGACGGTTATTATGAACAGTACGCTCCAATCCATGCCAAAGGGCTCAGGGCCCTGCCGATCAACAAAACCATCAAGGATACCCGTCAGATTCTACCCTATGAAGACGTGGTTAAGGTCCTCGATAATTTTGAGTACTTTACAGTGTCTGCTTGTCCCTGTCGACATCGCAAAAACCTGGATCCGGGTTCACTTGACTGCAAACAACCGACGGGTAACTGTCTGCATTTTGACGAACTCGGGCGCTATTGTGTTGAAAATGACATGGGTCGGGAGATTACGCGCGAAGAGACTGAACAAATCCTGAAAGAGGCTGCCGATGCCGGTCTGGTTCACGGCATCTCAAATTGGCGGGAAAAACCGGATACGATCTGCAATTGCTGCAGTTGCTGCTGTTTGTGGATGGAAGCCTATCATAAACTGGGCCATCATAAAAGTCTGGATGCTTCCAACTACCGGTTAAGCCTGAAGCCCGAAACCTGCAAAGCCTGCGGTCTTTGCGTCAAACGCTGCCCAATTGATGCGATCCAGCTAAAAATATCCGCTCAAGCGGACAACAAGTTCGGTAAGGCTCCCGTGCTGGACCCGGCCCTGTGTCTGGGCTGCGGAGTTTGCGTGCACAAGTGTCCCACGGATTCTTTAACCCTTGAGCGCAAAGAAGAAATTATGGACCCACCCAAGAACGTGCGGGAATACGGCATGCGGTTTATGGCAGACCGCAAGGAAGGAATTCCGCTGTTGAGAAAGTAAATTCGAAATGCGAATATCGAAATTCGAAACAATTGCAAATGACAAAATAACAAATTTTCAAAACAAAAAGGTTCTTACCCTATATTAAAACAATAACCAAATCCGTATGTGGTTTAGGACATTCGAATTTAGGATTTGTTCCTATTTTGAATTTCGTGCTTCGGATTTCAGTTATTTCGATTAAATAAATTATTTCGATAACGTCGCTCCAATTTTTATCGCGTCTTTACTATTGAAAGGAGGTCAGTGTGGGTGAATGGCATAAAACCGGCTGCGCAATGTGTGCCCAAAACTGTGGGCTGGAGGTACTGGTAGAGGACAACCGGATGGCCAAAGTGCGGCCGGACAAAGCAAATCCGCGCTCTGAAGGTTATGCTTGCCGCAAAGGGCTGAATGTTGCCTATCATCAGCACCATGATCAACGTTTGACGCATCCGCTCAAAAAAGAGGGGGACGCATTTGTACAGATTTCATGGGATCAGGCCATCGAAGAAATTGCTGATCAACTCAAATCCATTCTGGATAAACACGGACCCAAATCGCTGGCTTATATGGGCGGCGGGGGGCAGGGCTGTCATTTCGAAGCGGCTTTTGGTGTGCGCCTGATTCGCGGCCTGGGTTCCCATTATCACTACAACGCCCTGGGGCAGGAACTGACCGGTTCATATTGGGTTTGGGGCCGGCTACTTGGCCGCCAGAATTTACTTGTCGGTTCCGATCATCACAACACGGATATGCTTTTGGCAGTCGGGTGGAATGGAATGATGAGTCATCAGATGCCCCGGGCCCGGAAATTTCTCACCCGGTTTGCCAAGGACCCGGAAAAACTTCTGGTTGTTATTGATCCGCGACGTTCGGAAACCGCAAAAATAGCCGATATTCATTTGCCCATTCGCCCGGGAACCGACGCGCTGTTAACCCGGGCCATGATTGCCATCATTATTCAGGAAGGCCTGCAGAACAATCCATACATTGAAGAATATATCAATGGCTTTGATCAGATAAAGCCATGGTTTGAGGGCTTTGATGCCCGCAGTGCCATAAAAGTCTGCCAGCTGGATTATGATCAGGTCCATGATCTTTGCCAACAAATGGCTGCCCGAAAATGGTCCATGCACTATGACCTGGGTGTTCTAATGAACCGCCACAGCACGGCCACCACCTATTTGCAGGCAATCCTGCTGGCTATTTGCGGTCGGATCTGTGTTCCGGGCGGTAACGTGACCCCCGGAAACCTCATGCCGATTGCGTCTCATTCCGACGAACGCGATCCCCGGACCTGGCGCACCGTGACCACCGACTTTCCGGCGATAACCGGCGTGTTTCCCCCCAATGTGATGCCGGAGGAAATCTTGAGTGACCATCCGGAGCGTTTAAGAGCGGTGATCTGCGGCCAGTCCAACCCGCTGCGTTCTTACGCGGACACCACCCAATATGAAAAAGCATTCAAACATCTGGAATTGCTGGTTACGGCGGAATTGGCCATGACCGAAACTGCACATCTGTCGCACTATGTGCTTCCGGCCCGTTCGGCCTATGAATCCTGGGACGGCACCTTTTTCCCCTGGACATACCCGGGTATTTTTTTTCAAATGCGCCGTCCTATTGTCAAACCCGAAGGCGATCCCCTCGAGGTCAGCCAGATTTATACACGTTTGGCCGACCGCATGGGACTGGTTCCCGAAATTCCGGATTCGCTGTTTGAGGCTGCCAAAGGTGACCGCTTGAAATTCGGTATGGCGCTGATGGGATTTGCGCAGTCCGAACCCGCGGCTTTGAAGTCCATGCCTTTTGTGCTGGCGAAAACCCTGGGGCAGGAGATGGGCTCGGCTAACCTGGCCGCCCTGTGGGGGCTGCTTATGACGGCTCCCAAGCAGTTTCAGGAAAATGCCGCCCGCGCCGGATTTTCGCCCGGCCTGACCCTGGGTGAAGAAATTTATCAGGCCATTCTCGATCACCCGGAAGGCATCTGGGTCGGAAAGGTAGACCCGGCAAAAAATATGGATAAGATACGCAACCCGGATAGTCGCATTAACGTCGCGATTCCCGAACTGGCCGACTGGGTCCAGGGCATTGATGCGGCATCTGAAAAAAAGGCACTTGAAGGGGATAAACGATTTCCACTGGTGCTGGTAGCCGGTCTGCACGCGGATACCAATGCCAATACGCTCATGAGAAACCCGGCCTGGAACAAGGACCGTCGCGCCTGCACGGTCGCCATGAACCCTGAAGACGCTGATGCATTGAAACTTAAAGACGCCCAGGTGGTTAAGGTCATCACC
>CAMYNZ010000270.1 GCA_947259865.1 uncultured Desulfobacterales bacterium
ATCCCTTTTCAAACTCAGGGCGCTATTTGTCGAGCGCTTTACGGACAGCCACGACAAGGTTTTCCAGTGTATAGGGCTTCTTGATATAAGCACCGGCGCCCAGTCGTTGAGCCGTGCGCACGCGTTCTGTTTCAGCATAACCACTTGCAATAATGGCTTTTTGTCGCGGATGATATTTGATAATTTCTTTGTAAGTATCGAGGCCGTCCATGCCCGGGTCCATGATCATGTCCAGCAATAGCAGGTCAGCAAAATCATTTTGCAAATGAGCAACCGCTGCCTCTCCATTGGGCACGGCTAAAACATCATAACCCATTTTGCTGAGCATACCGACGGCCACCTCGCGCTGTTCTTTTACATCGTCCACGACGAGAATTCTCTCCTGGCCTGTATAATCCTCTATCGCGATTCGGGATTCCGTGGCCGCCATTTTTTCACGGGTTACCGGAAAATAGAGTTCAAAACAGCTCCCCTGGCCTTCGTTGCTTTTCAGGTCAATGAAACCATCGTGGTCCTTTACGGTGCCCCATACTACAGACATCCCCAGTCCGGTGCCGCTGCGCCCCATGGTTTTTTTGGTATAAAAGGGCTCGAAAATCTTTTCTTGATCCTCAGGTGAAATGCCGATGCCGGTGTCTGATACACGCAACACGGTGTATTCGCCCTCCTGAATTTCCGGGCTGGCCGTATAAGGTCTGTCGATATAACGATTTTGGGTTGAAATAACACACCCGCCCCCGGTCGGCATGGCCTCGGCGGCGTTGGAAACCAGATTCATGAGCGTTTTAGATAAATGCACCGGTGAGCCCAGCAGGTTGAGCAGATCATCCGCCAACTCGGTTTTGAATGTGACATTGGGGTGATATGATTTGAGCTTTTCGAATTCAGGAGAATCTAAATACTCGACTATCAATTTATTCAGCTGTATCGCTTCTTTGACGGCGACACTTCTGCGGGCCAGGGTGAGCATATCCTGTACAATCGCTGCTGCTTTCTGACCGGAGTTCTGGATGGTCACCAAATCGTCTCTGAGGGGACTGTCATCGGCCAGACTTAGCAGCATAAGCTGCGGATAACTGACGATACCGCCGAGAATATTGTTCAAATCATGGGCAACCCCGGCCGCCAGGTTGCCGATGGCTTCCATTTTCTGGGCCCTTTGCAATTGGATCTCAAGCTCTTTGCGCTCGCTGATATCTCGGGCAAAAGCAAACGTATACTGACTGCCTTCAAATTCAAGGAAATTAAGTGCAACCTCCACCGGCACAAAGGCACCGTCTTTTCTACAATGGTTTGATTCGAACATGATGGACCCCCGCTGCCGGTTCTGCTGCCACACCTCGCTCCATTGATCTGATCTAAATGAGGCGTCGATCTCCATCATGCTCATCTGACGCATCTCGCCCCTTGAATAACCGAGAAGTTTGCAGGCCGCATGGTTGACATAGAAAAATTTACCTTCGCTGTTTATCCAGTAGGCGGCATCGTTGGCATGATCGATCGAAAACTGTGTCAAATGCAGTGCGCTATCGCGCTTATGAATCTGGGTCAGCATATCGTTGAAGCCCTCGAACAGGGTCCCAATTTCATCCTGACTGGTTTTTTCTACCCGCAGCAGGTAGTCTTGCTCATCGGAAACACGTTTCATTGTCCCGGCAAGCTTTAAGATCGGATCGGATATTCGGCTTTGAAGTTTCAAAGAAAAGACCAGGGCAACGATCAGAGAAATCAACATGATCATTGCGCAGACTGCCGCATACCAGAGTAGCCGCCCATACAGGCGCTTCAGGCTGTAGCGCAGATAGATCGTTCCAACCGCTTCGCCTTTGAAACGGATCGGTTCTGCCAGATCCAGATGAGCACTATTGAATTGATACACGGTCGTTGAGCGACGGTTATGGGCAAGCGCGATGTTGTCGTTTTGGCGTTTCCGGGGAAGCATTTTAGCGGCGATGTTTAACCGGGCCCCGTAATACGCAAAGTGTTCTCCGGCGGGGGTGTAGATCTCGGCTGATAGAATCTGGGGAACAGCGTTCAAAGCAGTCAGGGTTTCACCGGCTGCTTTCGAATCACTAAAGATTAGGGCGGCGGTGCAGTTTGAGCCCAAAGTGCGTGCCAGGGTGGAAAGCTGTTCGACAGTAGTATTACGGGCATCAATCAGCTCGTTGGTAATAAAGGCAGCCGATGCAATCAGCAGCGAGGTGCTGCTGGTCAACATGATAATGACGATCAACTTATGCTTGATGGAAAGATTTTTTAACCGCCGCATCATTACCTATTCCTAATTTCCATTATCTTCCACGATTCTGGCTAACTTTAGCAATCGCGAGCTTACAACCAAGCCTGTTTGGTCCGCTGCCGCCAGATTGATTTCAAACCGGATTTTATTTTTATCTTCATAAAAATTGATGATGACACCTTTTTGGGCGAAGCCATCCGTATCGCCGACGGTTAATGTTGGTCGGCCCTTTGTGGCTTTAAGAATATTTTTAATATGGGATTTTGCTGAACTGGAAATAAAAAGAATATGGCATGCATTCAGTTCTTCGGTTTTCGTGAATTTTCGAATGATAAGGTTTTTACCGTTTATCTGTTTTCCGGCCAGTGACGTCAACTCCTGACCAAAGGGATCCTTTCCGATAACGCCAATGATAAAAGATGCATCGGTTTTGTCTCTATCCGGCCATTCAATAAAGCGGGTAAAGTTATACAAAAATGCAGCTTTGACACGATATTCCAGTGATGCCGCCAGGCTAAAGCTTGCATGGCTGAAAGCCAGTGCCGCCAGAAAGACTATGCCGAAAACAAAAACCGGGCCCTTATTGCGGCCGGCAAGGGGCAGGTGCCGAAGGCAATTATTGACTGCAATTGATTGCAACATTTTTTTTATAAAAGTTGCCAAAGATTACCCTTTTAAAACTTAGAATCGCCAGGTGATTTTGCCGTATACACCCCGTTCGACTTCGGTGGATTTGGTGTCGTTGCGCTCGGATTCAAACTCAGCGTGCTGATCGTCCAGCAGATTCTGTCCTACCAGAGCGATTTCAAAATCCGGAACAGGGGACCAGGCCAGGCGTATATCCAGGGTCGTATAACTGTTGATTTTTAAAGCCGGTAATTCGTCAACGAAACGAAACCAGAAATCCAACTCCACATCTCGAGGCAGCTCCATGGAGGATCTTAGAGATACCTGGTGGCGGGGACTTTTATCCTCATCGGGCTCTGTGACCGTGTCGGTGCTGTCCGTATCCGGATCCAGCTCCATTCGCAAAAAGGTGTAACCCGCCTGCCAGCGCCACCAATCAAATAATAGCCAGTCGGCTGCCAGCTCAACTCCGTAAGCGTATCCGGACAGTTTATTGTCTATACTGGTGGGGATGACGGCATGGGGAGGGGGCGGTATCAGTTCGAAGAACTGGGGTTGCCCTTCAATTGAACGCAGGTTGTCGTATTCATTATAAAACAGCGCAAAATCAAGTGATAGCCTCTGCTGGGGCTGCACCCGGTAGCCCATCTCATAGGCGATCAATTCTTCCGATTCGAAATCGGAGTTTCCGATAAGTGCGACCACAGTCAGCGGTGACCCGGGAAAGAGTGCATTGGGTGGGAAAACCGGCGCGTTGAACCGCGCGTCGTTTTCTCCCCGGGAAGGCGTCCGCACGGCCCGTGAGGCAGAGGCCCAAATCGAATGTCGCTCACGGGGTTGCCACATTATCCTGGCATTGGGTTGAATTTCATAGTCGGTGTAATCGTTATGTTCAAACTTTGAACCCACCGTCAGGCGCAAGCGTTCGCCGTCCAGTTGTATTTCATCCTGAATAAATGCACTGTATAGGCTGGTGCTGCGGTTGTCCGGATCGGCGGTCAGTGAAAATCCCCCATCGACGTCGTCACGGATGTACCGGTATCCCAGTCCCCAAATTATTTCCTGACGACTACCCCAAGCAAATCGATGCTGAAAATCAATATCATATGTATCAACGATCACCCCAGCAATAGCGGTTTCCCACTCGGCACGATCAAAATAAACCTGTAAAGCCAAATCCGAAGTGTCGGATATCCTGTGTTTCCAGCGCCCCATTGCATTGAAACCCTGGAAATCGTTTTCTTCATCGAAAGTGGTTGAAAATGGTGGCAGCAGTGAATATGCGGTAATCGTATCGCCCGTGGTGCCGTCATAGACATCACCCTGCAGGGTAAAACTGTCCGAGTCGTTGTCACCATGGTCAAAACGAAATCCCCCGCGCAAGAAGTCCCAGTCATCGGCAGTATCATTTCCGAGGCTGTCCACTCCGCTGTCACGGTCAAAGTATTTCGAATAGATGCGGTAGTAGCTGTTTTCCCCGATCTTGCCCCCGTAACGCAGGGTTCCAAATCCTTTTTCCTCATCACCCCCGCCTGCTACCGCCAGCCCACCCTGGGTTTCCGTAGCCGACTTGGTGATGATATTGATGACACCGTTTACAGCGTTGGCACCCCACAAACTGGCACCCGGGCCACGGATCACTTCGATGCGGTCAATATCTTCCAAAACCGTGTCCTGAACTTCCCAGAAAACCCCTGAATACAGCGGGGTATAAACCGACCGGCCGTCCATCAGGACCAACAGTTTGTTGGCGAAGCGGCCATTGAATCCGCGGGAGGTGATGGCCCATTTGTTGGCGTCAATCTTGGCGACCTGAATTCCCGGAACCATTCGCAGCGCCTCGGGTATACTGGTTGCTCCTGAGCGGCGGATATCTTCCTGGGTGATGACAAAAATCGCTGCCGCCGCCTCGGATAGCCGTTGACGCTTCTTGGCCGCTGAAGTAATTTCTACGTTCATCAGATCTTCAATACTCAATTCAGTTAAATCCGTGGGCAGCTGGGACGCCGCGCTTATGGGGGACGGCATACATGGGCTGAGTGGGGACAACAAAATACAGAAAATCAGCAGCATGCAAAATCGTCGTCTCCGTTTCAACCCTTCGATGTAGAAAACGTTACGTTTCATAAGCACCTCTTGATGTAAGGACAGGTCTGCAGGTGTGATCCGGGCTTGCCATCCATGCCTGCTGCCGGAACAATGCTGTGACTATCATTTCCTGTATCGGCCGATTGCCGGTTAAACTTTACAAAAATACCGTCTTTTATCGTATGGATTTGGAATAAAAATGATGGTTATGTGGCGGTGCAGCCTGGCGGTATGGCAGCGGTGAGGTGGGGAAAAGATATTGTCCAACCGCATCCAACGTGCGCGAAAAAGGTTATCTCCATTAGGTTTTTGTCGCACGAGACAGCGGGTTGGGGTATCGTGAAACTGACATGGCCCGCTGCCTGG
>CAMYNZ010000271.1 GCA_947259865.1 uncultured Desulfobacterales bacterium
TACACTGTCTCATCTTTTTAAATGCTATTTTGTAAAACCACCTTTCCTTTCGAAACATATTTATCACTATTTTCAAGCGCTTACATCTCAACATTCTCTTAAATCTCGTTTTGGCACATGGATTGCTTTAATATGCTTAAACAGTGCTTAAAATAGCTTGACGAGCAATTACCAAAAAATCCAAAGGAGAAATAAAAATGAAAAACAAAATTATAACAAGGACTATTTTGATACTAACGGTCTTGGCCTTGACCGGAATGGGACCAGGTGCCCTGGCCGGCTCGGGAGGAATGGGATACGGCCATCATGGGCCGATGCATCATGGATGGGGACATCACGGGCCCGGTTGGCAACGCGGGGGAGACTGGGGCCCCGACTCAATGGGAAACTTGAGCGATGACGAAATCACAGCCCTGCAAAAAGAGCGCAATGCCTTTTTAGAAGCCACCCAGGATTTAAGACAGGGGATATATCAAAAAAACCTCGAGCTGAGAAGTGAGCTTGCTAAAAAGGATCCGGATGCTAAAAAAGCAGCCAAGCTGCAAAAAGAAATATCCAAACGTGAAGCCGATTTCGACCAAAAGCGTCTAACCCATCAGATGAAGATGCGGAAAATCAATCCCAAAGCCGGCAGAGGATACATGAGCGGCAGACCGATGGGGCCGGGTATGATGGGCTATAGGGGGGGCGACGAATGTCCGAATTATCCATCTTCCGGCCAAACCATGGGCCCCGGCAGGGGCTATGGCATGGGACACGGCATGATGGGCCGTGGCATGGACCCGGAGAGTACCTATGAACGGGGACCCGGTATGATGGGGCGCGGTCGTGGTCAAATGCAAGGATCACAACAAATGGGCTCCGACTCGCAATACTCTCAGGGCGCAGGCGCTTTATCAAAAGATGATGCTGGTTCGATCGTTAAAGATTATCTGGCATCAACCCGAAATCCCAACCTGAAACTCGGAAAAATTAAAGATACCGGAAATGCTTTTGAAGCTGAGATCGTGACCCAGGACAATTCCCTGGTAGACAAGGTCCTCATTGATAAATCCAGTGGCTGGATGCGTCCGGCATATTAATGACAGAATTGGGTATCCCCTAACATTAGAAAAGATAAAATATGGACATTAATAGAAGAACATTTCTCAAAGCCGCAGCAGGTACGGCACTGGGAGCTGTTTTGCCACCGGTCTTATCTTCCGGGGCATTTGCCGGGACGTCCAAAACGGTGAGAGAATTTCACTTCTCCGCCTCCAAGGCCAGGGTTAACCTGGGTGCGGGTGAAGAATTTGTGGCCTGGACCTATAACGGTCAGGTCCCCGGCCCCGAGATCCGGGTCAAAGAAGGTGAAATTATACGGGTGGTATTGCGGAATTATCTTCCTGAAGAGACTACGATCCACTGGCATGGGATACCGCTGCCAAACGCCATGGACGGCGTGCCGCAAATCACACAACCGGCCGTTAAGCCCGGAGAAAGTTTCGTTTACGAATTTGAAGCCAAACCGGCCGGGAGTTTTTATTACCATTCCCATGTCAGATACCAGCTCGATCAGGGACTCTATGGCCCGCTGATCATCGAGCCTTCTCGTTCGATTGAAACATATGATCGTGAATACACGTTGATGCTGGAAGATTGGGTGATGCGGGACGGTGGTGGTGTGGCTCCCACGCAGCGACGACCGGCGATGGGCGGCATGCACGGCATGATGCACCGACGCCGAAATCCCAGATCAGCTGAGTCGCCATTGCTGGAGCCGATGTATGACGGGTATGCCGTAAACGGCAAGATCTATCCGGCTGTAGATCCTATCCGGGTAAGAAAAGGAGACAGAGTAAAATTAAGACTGGTAAATGCTTCGTCTACAACAGTTTATTATCTGCGCCTGGCAGGTCATACCTTGACGATCACCCACACGGATAGCCATCCCATTAAACCGATAGAAACCGATGTACTGCGGATCGGCATGGGCGAACGGTATGACGTCATGTTCGTTGCCGACCATCCGGGACACTGGCTGTTGGCAGCCGCCGAACAGGGATTCGGCGAAGGACAGCTTCGGGTGCCCGTGATATACAAAGGTATTCAGCAGCAAAAAGCACTTGGATCCGATTTCCACAGAGGATTGCGCATGGCTACATACAGGGATTTTGAAGCGGCCAACCCTAGCGGTAATATAACAAACAGGGACATCCGGTTTTACGAACAAATTCTTAGCGGCGGGATGCATTCTCCCTATTGGACCATTAACGGCCGGGTCTATCCCGACGCAGAAGATTTGTGGGTCAGGGAGGGGGAACGGGTTCGACTACGCTATGGCAATCATAGCATGATGCCCCATCCCATGCATTTGCACGGTCATTTCTTTAAAATAGTAAATCCGGCGCTGCCCAAGGAACAATGGATTTTAAAAGATACCCTGATGGTAGGCCATATGGAAAGGATTACGGTTGAATTCGAGGCCGATAACCGCGGAAACTGGTTTCACCATTGTCATAACCTCTACCACATGGAAGCCGGGATGGCCAACGTTTTAAAGTATTCATAAAATGCAATACGGATAAGGAGATAGTTTAGAGATATGTCGTCAAAAAAAATAGCTTATACAGGTTTCATAACTTTTCTGCTTTTACTGGGGCTGATGTCCTTTTTCAACTATGCACTTGCAGGATGGGGAGATTACAATAATTGGCACATGGGTCCCGGTATGATGGGAGGATGGGGCATGGGATGGATAATGTTATTATTTTGGATCCTGGTACTGGTGGGTCTGATATTGATCATCAAATGGCTGTTACAAATGACAAGTGGGGATAAAAAACTGACCGGTGGTGGGAGCGCCATCGATATTTTAAAAGAACGCTATGCCCGCGGAGAAATTGACAAAACAGAGTTCCAGGCCATAAAGAAAGATCTGGCAAATTAGTTTGGTTTGAAAGATGAATGAACAATGCCTATATTTGAATAAAACCAAGTCCATCAGAGAGGTTTGAGATGAAGGTATTCGGAAAAACTTCAAAAACAGCATTAGATCCGGTATGCAAAATGTCCGTTGATACCGCCAAGACAGATCTGGTGTTTGAATGGAATGGCACTAATTATTATTTTTGTGCAGATGCCTGCCGCAAAACTTTCCAAACGGATCCCGACAAGTACGCAGCCAAAACAAGCAAAGGCATCTGGGGCCGTTACATGGATCGCCTAAACAAAGCAACCGGTGGTAACCCACCGAAGTGTTGTGGTTAATTACGTTTATGATTTATCGACTGTCGGTTGTGAGTTGACGTTAATAATAAGGCTATGTCCAGAGAAGGTATCATCGAAGATCCACGAAAAATATACACTCGACCGATTGTTGTTAGTTTGGGTGTGTGTATTTTCGGTGAACTTCTTTTGTTTATACTCTATGGAATTGTGTTATTTCCGCAAGGAAATCTTTTATACAAATTTCTTTGGACTGTTGTATTTTGCGGTATCGGAATGGGGGCAACGGTCGGTGCTTTTGTGAATTTATTCATAATTGACAAATATATTGGAATCAAGGCCATAACTCTCACAATACTTTTAACTTTAACAACATTAGGAATTATATGTAATCGATTGTGTTTTCAACTGGATCTCCACTTTCACTATTTTGGAGCTGAAACGAATCCCATGCTTTTTGCCATAGGTAGTATTGCAGGGTCGATTGTTGCCGGACTCGTCATTTCTTTATTACTTTTCAGTGAAAAGGGAGATATGGTGTTACACAAAATAGGATTTTGATTTGTTATCGAAATATTCGCCAAATCACTCATTTATTTTGTTAATCTCAGCTATTTAACCATGGCCGCATAATATGCACGATTCTAATACCATCCTTTTCACCATACCAACAGCCGAAATATCAATAATCACGGTTATAATTTGCCGGTAATTGAATTAAGGAATCGGGGTGTTTTTTCAGAATCCCTGAGCTTGATTAAAAACCTAAGAAAAGGAGATCGAAATGATAGGCCGCATGATTCTTATTTTCATCTCAGCGATGATTTCCCTTGGATGTGCAGTAAAACCGGTAAAAGTTGAATTCTCTGCCGCGCATCCGGCCAATCCATTAGCACAGGAAGCCAGTACTCTTCCGTTACCTAATCCGTTTATGGATCAAGAGGAATCCGCTGTAATTCATCAACAATCAGAAGATGCGATGGGTCACGGAAATATGCAGATGGAGCAGCATACAGGGCATGACATGACCAAAGAACCTCACCAAAAACCCATGAAGCACTCAACCGATAAACCGGGACACCAGGGGCACAAGTGATGAAAATTCAAAAACACATAAAATGGTTACCCATTTTGTTAACGGTTCTAATGGCAGGCTGCGCCGGGATGCCAAAAGAAACCGGATTTAAAGATGTACAGCAGTTGGTCAACGACCGGACAGATTATCGGTTGCAATGGATGCGCAACTCAGATGAAGACCGGCAGGTGCAGGAGGCAATAGCAAAATTGCTCACCGATGAATTGACAGTCGAGGAGGCCGTTCAGATTGCATTGCTTAACAACCGATCTCTGCAGGCCACATACGAGGAGCTTGGCGTCAGTCAGGCCGACCTGGTTAAGGCCGGTCTGCTGAAAAACCCGACGTTTTTCGGTCTGGTTCGCTTTCCCGAAGACTCATCTGAGGATACCAATCTTGAATTCGAGGTGTCTCTGGATTTTCTGAACATACTCATGCTGCCGGCAAGAAAGAGGCTGGCGGCCACCCAGTTTGAACAGACAAAATTACGGGTGTCGAATGAGGTTCTCAATTTGGCCACCACGGTTAAGCAGGCCTATTTCGAAGTAGTGGGCGCCGTACAAATAAAAAACATGCGAGAGCAAATCACCCGGGCGTCTAAAAACGCATACGAATTTGCTCAGCGACTTTATAAAGCCGGAAATATAAGCGAACTGGAGTTAAAGCTCCAGCACGTCCAGTTTGAACAGTCCAAACTTGATCTGGCAGCAAGTCAGAAGAATATGTTTACCACTCGTGAGCAATTAACGCGTTTGATGGGTGTATGGGGAAGACAGACAACCTGGCAGGCCGCCAACCAGCTTTCAGATATACCCCCTGAAGAAATTTCCTTTGACCGACTGGAATCCTTGGCAATCGCCAATCGGCTTGATCTCATGGTCGAACGTCGCAAAACTGAAATTTTAGCCCAGGCGCTCGGTATCACTATCGACTGGAGATGGCTGGGATCGGCCGAAATCGGTATCAGTGCGGAACGCGAAACGGATGGCAATTGGCTGGCAGGTCCCTCTTTATCCTTAGAACTGCCGATATTTGAC
>CAMYNZ010000272.1 GCA_947259865.1 uncultured Desulfobacterales bacterium
AAAAAGCGACGGCGCAAAGATACCCCCGGATCCGCCGGAACCGATGGTGATCGATGTTGCCAGCATTTTGCATACGACCAGCAAAAGCAAAATCCACCAGGCATAATGTTGCATGAGGGACAGATCGATGGCACCATAGCCAACACCCAGTATCTCAGGAAAAACCAGTCCCATCAGCCCCAGTATCAATCCACCGAGAACCGCTTTCAAATAGTCCGGCGGAAATTTGAGGCTGTCAAAAAGATCTTCCATTTTATAAAGCGTCCGAACAAAACCGACCGCTACCAGGGCGCAAAAAAGCCCCAAAATTAGGTACAAGGGAAACTCCCAGGCACTGACGAGTTCATAGGCGGGAACGATGAAAGCCGGGGTATCCCCCAGGAAGTGTCTTGAAACAGCAGTGGCGGTAACAGAAGATATGACAATCGGGCTGAAAGTCGCGACACCGAAATCACCGAGGATAATTTCAAGCGCAAACATCGAGCCCGCTATCGGTGCGTTGAACGTAGCGGCAATACCGGCAGCCGCACCGCAGCCGACCAGGGTTCGCAGCCGATCGGCCGAAACCTTGCTCAGTTGTCCGATGGCAGATCCGATGGCTGACCCGATTTGAACGATGGGGCCTTCCCGGCCCACGGATCCGCCGGTACCGATGGTCAGGGCGGAGGCCAATGTTTTTATAACCACCAGGCGTTTTCTGATCAGCCCGCTGCGGAGGGCGACGGCCTCCATTACCTCGGGGACACCGTGCCCTTTGGCTTCACGGGCGCCAAAATAAACCAGGGGGCCTACGATCAACCCACCAAGGGCGGGTATCCAAAATTTATGATACCACACAAGCCCCGTAACCACATCCAGTAATTCGTCGGCAGAACCGTATGAGATTTTTTGGAAAAAATTGATTAAAAGCCGGAAACCGACCGCGCCAAAACCACCGGCCAGCCCGACCATAATTGCCAGGACGCCCATAAGGGCATGCTCGTTGGTCTTCAGGCCCTTCAGCGTTGCATACCACCGAGATAATTGCGTTGCACCAGCCATATATTGCCTCTTCTTCTAGAATTCGGTCATTTGTCATCAATATACCGTGATTTTTTTAGCCGCCAAGCCTAACAGAATGGTTTAAAAACTTCAAACCTAATCCTGTCCCAAAATCAAACCATATAAATCAGGGGTCGGAGTATTTTTTGCACGACAAGATGCCGGGTTATGGCCTGCTGAATCTGGCAGCGGCAACTACCATGCATTTTACTGCCTGCCGCATACAACATCCACTGTCCGAAAACTGACAGCGTTTTTGGCCTATCTCGGCCGCAGCCGCCCATTGCCCGTTAAAAGCACCGGGGCGATCATCTCACCGTGCAAAAAATACCCCGACCCCTGATACGATGTCTAAAATTTTCTCCAAAGTTGTTTTCTTGACAAAAAAGGATTTATGGTATCAAATAACCATCTTGATTCCGTACCGCAACCGTCTGGCTAGAAAAGCCGTAAAAACAATATAGTATTGCAAACAATAACATCGCTTGAGATACAAAAAGGCAATCCGGGCCGGGTAAATGTATTCCTGAACGACCGCTATGCCTTTGCAGTTCGGCTTATTGATGCCGGGGTTTTGAAAAAGGGCCAAACGCTCAGCCCAAAAGAGATTAGGCGACTAAAAGAGGCGGATGACCGTTATAAAACCTATCGCACAGCGATGAATTATTTGGTCTATCGTGCAAGAAGCCAAACGGAAATCGAACGTCATCTGAAACGCAAAGGCTTTACTTCGGAATTAATAAATCAAACGATTGAAAGACTTCGCAGCCAAAAATATCTAGACGACCAGGAATTTGCGCGAGCCTGGTTAAAAAGCCGGACACGCCGCAAGCCTGCAAGCAAATCGGCACTGCAATTTGAACTCAAGCAAAAAGGGATTGACGAGAAAATCATTAAAGACCTATTGATGGATATAGACAATAATGAACTCGCGCGTACTTGCGTGGAAACAAAATTACGCCTCTGGGGTGATTTGGACCGGGAGGATTTCAAAAAAAAAACGATCAACTATTTGAAAAGACGCGGGTTCAATTATGAAGTCTGTCTTAAGGCCTATCGGCATGCCTGGTCTATGTTGAATAATCGAATCCGGCCTTCATCTTATGACGGAGGCTAAACCTTAAACCGGAAATAGGGCGAAAATGCTGTCGAGCCGATTTCCAGGCCATGCGCGCTTTGTGAGGTCTGTCAATCGCAGCGTGAGTTGTCATGGAAGATACCCTGAGCATCAATCCTTTAGCACCACGAAAAAGAAAGAATCTTGAGACGATCGCCAAGCAACTGGGCATTGACTTGGGTGAGACGGATACGCTGGTATCGGATATTATCCCCATACTCAAACGCAAGTATAAATTACTCACCGGCAACTCCAAATCATCTCAAACCGACATCGAAAAAAATTTGACGTCCATTTTCGATGATGAATTACCAAAGGTGTTTTCCAATTACGCGCTCACCAGATTAAGGAACAACAAGACCGTACTGATTTATGTTGTTAAGAAATTATCGCCGGATATTACCGATTTGCGTGCCAAACAGCTCGTAGACGTTCAGGTGTACCAGTCAGCAAAAATGCTGGCTGAAGAACTGGCCACCCAGTTGGGTATTCGCACGACCCACATACATGAATTCCGATCACAAATAGTACCCAAGCTCAAAAAACATACCAAAAACATGTATAAAAAAAGGGTGCAGGCTAAAGATCTAAAAAACGACATCGCCGTTTTCAAGCAGTTTGTCATTGATAATGTTTTTATCGATGAATTTGAAAATCATCCCTTTATCCGCACCACGACCGATAAAACCAATCGTGCAATTCTGCCCCCGAAAGCCAAAAAAATTGCCTTAAAAATGATTGCGTCCTGGATGGATGAGGTGGGACCTAAATAGGATTGATGATTTACGAATGACGATTGACTATTGATGGATATCAATCACCTTTCTTCAGTCGCCAATCTTCAGTCTTCAATCTTCAATTGCAACACTATCTGCCCACCAGGATGTCTCGCGCTTTGGGCCCACAGTTAAAAATCAGATCAAGTATGTAAAGGTTATCGATACGATTTCCCCAGAGCTGAGGGTAGATCAGGTTCGGGGGTGAAAAATACTTGACCGTAATCCCCGAGCTGCGGATTACGTCGCCGACAAGATACTATCTGGCTGCACCCTGGGCCAGAAATACGGTCCCGCCCAATTGCCGGCATATATTAACAAGAAGCCGGTCTCCTTGGCCGCAAGCACCTAAATCGGACTGCATGATCAAACGGGTGTCAAGCTCAAGAAAATCGATGATATATCGGATAATCTCCATATTTAAGTCTATGATTTTTTCATGATCTGTTATAAAAATTTTTTCCAGAAACGGCAGATGTTCATCAAAGAACGGTGCATTGTTATAGGCGTGTTTGAGGCTTTCCAAATGTTTCCGTGCCCATCTACCCTCACGGCAAATTCTGACTGCGCCAATTTTCTGCAAGCCTAATCCTTTTTTCCAAACCGGTATCGTCAGCCACAGTTTTCCCTGATCGTTTTTGAAACGATTGCGTGTAATCCAGGTGGTTCCTCTTGGAAATTGGACCGCATCTAAAATAACAAGAGTTTCGCAAAGAATTGCTTTGCAGAAGAACCCCGGATAAGGCGCAAAATAGGGCTGATTGGCGGCGATGATCATAAGATTGCTGCTAGATGGTTTGAGGCATTAATGATTCGAGCCGGCGGCGTTGTCCAGCGTGTTTAGAAATTCCCTGAACCAGGCCGGATTATACATCAGGATATAGATGAGAAAAAAGGCGGTCAGCGGTAAAAAGAATATGAGCAGGTCGACCAGCAGTATCCCGCCCGATAATAACAAACGTTGGTTCATGTTCATGGGTCTCTCCCGAAGCTTTCTAAAAGCTTGAAATAGTCTTGTGACGGTTCGAAAGTATTTTGTGTGTATCTGGACTACATGCCACGAATTCTATCTGTTGGAGTGGGCTGCTGCAAACCAATCAATCAACTGACGGGCGATCGTTTGTTTACCCGGTATCTGCGGGAAATTATGGTTAGAAAACCAGTCGGCATAAATGATTTCAGATGCGTCCACCGATATCTCCCCGCCTGAATATTCTGCCGTAAAGCCAACCATGAGTGAATTGGGAAACGGCCAGGGCTGGCTGCCGAAGTAGCGGATATTTTGTACCGTTATGCCAACCTCTTCTTTGATCTCGCGCGCCACACAGTCTTCGAGAGTTTCCCCGGGCTCGACAAAACCGGCCAGCACACTGTAAAAATTGGATCGAAAACGTGTGGAACGGGCCAGCAGTATGGTGTCACCCCGGACAACCGCAACAATGATGGCGGGGGTGACGCGGGGGTAGTTGATCAAACCACAGGATAAACAGATTTTGGCCCGTTCATCTTTTTTGTCACGCGTTGGATCACTGCAACGACCGCAATATTGATGGGTTTGATCCCAGTGAATAATTTGGTTTGCGTGGCCGGCGACCGCAAAGAGCTCATCGTTCACAACGCCAAGAAGCTCTCTCACGCCATGTAAGGCAGTTCCTTCAGGAAAGGAATTATCGCCGGCCAATTCAGCCGTATAACAGGGAGTCCCATCCAACAAACCCAGAAATTGTTGCCCGAGAAGATCCAGATTGAGTTTCTTCGGATCGGAAATGTAAGGCGTTATACCATTGTCCGCCGCCTGTTTTACCAGAATTTTATGGGTACGAAAAACAAAATACATGGGTGGTCGGGTGGCTGCCGGCGGCGGTGTGTGACCCGTAATAAATTCCATAAAAGTATTCTCCTCATCTGCTCTTCACATGCTTCTGCAAACATCCCTTCAAATGCAGTCTCACCATAGCATGCCAGTTTTTTTCTGTCACGAATAAGTGCCTTATATCGAATTCTGTCAAAAATATTATTTTCCTGTCAAAAATTACAGCCCCAAATATTTGAAGGGTAGAGGAGTTTTTCCTGCCAACCTTTGATAATAGCGGAATGAATTATCAGCAGCGAAATCGTGCACTGTTTGAAGGCATTAGGGAGCGTTGCCAAAGAACCGTCGGTAACCCAAACCTATCTTGGGGGCAGGATGTTGATTTTACCCTTAATCTATTGTTATAATGTCTAATCGCTGTTCTTTGGCTACGACCCCTTATGCATGAGTTTGCACGATGCAGTCGCTGATGATTGAAGCGTACCCTGCAGCACATGCTATCTATTCTGATTCGCTCGCTAACCTTGCAGCTAACTGCGGGGATTGCACTCGCTATCGCGGCCCATGCAGTCCGCCGAAGACCTGTGGCGGATCAAAAAAATTCCCCGACCCCTGAAATAATTGGTTTAATTACATTGAGTCCAAATCTTTTCGAACAAATGGTTCGCAGCGCCGAGTATATTGTACCAGAGCATCCAGTTTTTGCCTGGCCTTGCCGGAATCAATTACAGCGGCGGCTCTTTTGATGCCGTTTTCCATGGCGCTATCCATACCGGCCACCATAAATCCGGCCGCTGCATTCAGCAAAACGATATCCCGGCAGGCACCCTTTTCTCCCGCGAGAACGTTGTTTATTATCCTGGCGTTATCGCTGGCATTACCGCCTTTAAGCGCATCCAGCCCTGCCTTTTCCAACCCATAGTCCTCCGGCTGGATCATCAAGGTAGTAATTTCGCCATTCTCAAGACGGGATATCCGGGTGGTGCCGCAGATGCTGATCTCATCGAAGGTTTCTTCTCCAAAAACGACAAAGGCTTTACTGGCACCCAGGTTTTTCAGAGCCCGGGCCAGCTTCTCGGTCAGGGCCGGCTCATAAACTCCCAGTACATGAGCGGTTGCACCGGCAGGGTTTAGCAGGGGACTCACCAGGTTAAAGATTGTTCGGATCCCGAGTTCTTTTCGAATATGGGCAACATTTCTCATGGGCCCGTGCAGAAAGGGTATGAACAGAAATCCAATGCCAACCTTTCGGATGCAGCCTTCCACATCGCTGTGGGAAATATCCAGCTTCACCCCCAGATCAGCAAGCACATCGGCGGAGCCGAAATAGTGATTTTCTGATCGAATCCCGTGCCTGGCGATTCTTAAGCCGCCGCCGGCCAGCACAAAAGCCGTTGCAGAGGACACATTAAATGTGCGCGTATTGTTATTACCCGTATCACCAACTTTTAATATGGTCTCATTTTCTAAATTGATATCATCTCGATCAAGGTTAATAAGGTGGTTGTTGAGCTGTAAATTTAGGACGCGTGATCCGATAGCTCTGGCCGCCCCGGTTATTTCTTCAGTGGTTTCGCCTTTCATACGCAGCGCCGTCACAAATGCCGCCGTCTGGGAATTTGGGACTTTTCCGTCAATCACTGCGGACATGGCTGTTTCCATCTCGGTTTCGGTTAAGTCTATTCCCATGACAATTTTCTGAATCGCTTCTGTGATCATTTTTTTCTCCTTTCTTAAAAAAAATGCCGCGAGGATATTGACCCCACGGCATCTCTAGTCGCGAAAATAAAAAAAGCCGTGGGATCACAAGTTGGTGATCCCACGGCTTTAGAATTTTGGGTTAGCTGATCATGGTGGGAACACCTCCCCGATGTTGTCCTGCCACCACCAGCAGTGAGATAAAAATAAATGCGTGAACGGAATATTATTATTCATAACTGATGCTCTAAGAAAATCCCCGTAATTTGTCAAGAATAATTTAATACCTTGCATATGAAAGCATCCGAATCGTGCAAATTCAAGTAATAGCTTAGAAGTTGTTTCAAACAAAATTTAGGACTGATCTCTTGTTGGGTCTGATTGCTTTTCTGAAAAGAGCTGTTTAAATGCAGTTTGATCTTCAATAAGATCGATCCCCTTTGCGGTCAGTGTCGCCGAAGAAGCGATATAGGGCGGGCATTCAATGGATTTGCCAAGCTCCACAAACCCGCATTTTTCAAGATAAACGAGATTCCAGTTCAGCGCTTTGGCATCGGTTTGGCATGCTTCCTCGATTAGCTTCAGTTCGACGGTGGCGTACGGATATTCCTTAAATAGTTCATAAAGTCTATCAAGGATACACCGTCGCAATCTGAAGTGGTCTGTCGACGATATGGATTGATTTTCAGTCGTCATCACTGCCAACAGGGATTTAGGGTTATACCAACGCCTGGCCGGGCCTCCGGTTACAGCTACACCGTTTAAAAACGCCAGGGTTTTTGACCTGGAATTAAAATCCGAGGATCCCGGTATAATTTTCAGGGGTAATTTTCAGCAATTCGGTCTTGACCGCCTCGGAAACGTCCAGACTTTTGATAAAATCCGCAAAAACCTTTTGATTGATCGTTTTATGCGTACGGGTTAAATTTTTTAGCGTCTCGAATGGTTCCGGATAGCCTTCCCGGCGTAAAATCGTCTGGATCCCTTCGGCTACCACTGCCCAGTTGTTTTTCAGATCACTTCTAATCTTCACCTCATTTATTATGATTTTATCCAGCCCCCTGGCCAGGGATTTGAGGGCAATTAAGGTGTGGGCGATGGGAACGCCGATATTGCGACTGACGGTTGAATCGGTCAGATCTCTTTGCAATCTGGATATGGGCAGCTTGGCAGCCAGATGTTCCAGGATAGCGTTGGCGACACCCAGATTACCTTCTGAGTTTTCAAAATCGATGGGGTTTACCTTATGGGGCATGGTGGAGGAGCCCACTTCACCGGGTTTGATCTCCTGTTTGAAGTAATCCAGCGAAATATAGGTCCAGACATCCCGATTTAGATCGATGAGGATGGTATTGATGCGTTTCAAGTTGTCGCAAAATGCGGCCAGGTTATCATAATGCTCGATCTGGGTGGTTACTCTTGACCGCTTTAGCCCAAGAACATCATTCACCAGGTGATTGCTAAAATTAATCCAGTCAATATCAGGGAAGGCGGCGTTGTGGGCGTTGAAATTGCCGGTCGCCCCGCCGAATTTAGCTGAAAAAGGAATCGTCTCCATAAGGCCGCACTGATTTTTTAAGCGCTCAACGAAAACGTAGATTTCTTTGCCAAGACGCGTCGGTGATGCCGGTTGACCGTGGGTGCGCGCCAGCATCGGGACCTTTTTCCAGCTATGCGCTTTTTCTTCCAGGTCGTCGATAACCCGGTCCAGCGCAGGTTTCAACACCGCCTGCCAGGCCTGTTTGAGCGCATAGGGTATGGCCGTATTGGTGATATCCTGTGAGGTTAAACCAAAATGAATAAACTCCTTAAATTGACTTAAATGGATATGGTCAAATTTATCTTTTAAAAAATATTCAACGGCTTTGACATCATGATTGGTTATTTTTTCAAAATCTTTGACCTGTTGTGCATCCTGGAGGGAAAAATCTTTATAAATCGCCCGCAGGGGTTCGTAATGATCCTGCTTGACGTCCTTGAGGGGCGGCAGCGGCAGTTCGCACAGGGCGATAAAATATTCGATCTCGACCAGTGTCCGGTATTTTATCAGTCCGAATTCCGAGAAATAGTCAGCCAGTTTTTCACCCAGTTTGCGATAGCGTCCATCAACCGGAGAAATGGCATTCAGGACTGAGAGTTCATTTTTCATAATTTTCACCTGCTCAGGTTAAAGGTATGGAAAGTTTACCGCAGTTTTTAGCATGATTCGCAGGTCAATATAGGGAAATGGCGCCGGGGTGTCAAGCACCGACCCCCTGTGGTGCCGGACGGCAGATAATTGTAAGGTATCATGGGGTAACGGGCAATCAATAGGATCGTAATATGATTTGGCGGTCGGTTGACCGAAAAAAAAGAGAATTGATGCGGCATCGAAACTAGAAGCTATCACTAAAAATTGAATCAGGAATTAGTCTTAAGCGGGTTTTTTGTTTCGGGAGGTTTTTTTTGCAGATGAATAACCGTCAGCGTACCAGCCACCGCCCTTTAATTCAAACGAACAGGGTGAGATTATCTTTTTGGCTTTTAGACCGCATTTGGGACAGTTTACATGTTTGGTATCCATGGGTACCAATTTTTCGGTAATTGTACCCTTCGGGCACTCAAACTCATATACGGGCATTTCACTCCCCCCTTAACTCTAAGATGGCTTAGGTCCTAATACTAAAATATTGCCTGAATAATAGGTATCTTATATGTTTTGTCAAGTTAGATTGTTACAAAAAATTAACAGTTTAACGGGCCAACGGGCTCAACGGGCTAACCCAATTATGATATCAACGTTTTGAGCCAAACTGCACCAGCATTATCGGATCTAAGACAAAATTCTGAGAAAGTTTATGGTATATTGACACACTT
>CAMYNZ010000273.1 GCA_947259865.1 uncultured Desulfobacterales bacterium
CCTGCCGTTCACTACACCATGGGCGGGTTGTGGGTCGATTACAATCTTATGAGTACCATTGAAGGCCTTTTTGTCCTGGGTGAAGCCAACTTTTCCGATCATGGTGCCAACCGTCTCGGTGCCAGCGCGCTAATGCAGGGCCTGGCAGACGGCTATTTTATCGTTCCATACACCATCGGAGGCTACCTGGCCGGAACTGACCTGCAGAAGGTATCAAGCGACCATCCGGCCTTTAAAGATTCATCCGCCACGGTGAATGAGCGGATCAAACGACTCCTGTCGATTCAGGGATCCCGAACGGTGGATGATTTTCACAGGCAACTGGGTCTGATCATGTGGGATCACTGCGGGATGGCCAGAAACAATGAAGGGCTTCAGAAAGCCCAAACCATGATCCGGGAGTTGCGCCAGGAATTCTGGCAAAACGCTCTGATTCCCGGATCAGATAGCGATTTCAACCAGAGTCTTGAACGTGCCGGCCGGGTTGCCGATTTTTTCGATTTTGCAGAGTTAATGGTCATCGATGCTCTGGCCCGCCAGGAATCCTGCGGCGGCCATTTTAACGTAGCCTTTCAAACCGATGAAAATGAGGCCAAGCGGGATGACGACAACTTCTGCCATGTGAGTGCCTGGGAGTTTACCGGTGATGACCGCAAGCCAAATTTTCACAAAGAGCCTCTGGTTTTTGAGAATGTTGAATTGTCCCAAAGGAGCTACAAGTGAGCAAGAACATTAATTTGGTCTTAAAGGTCTGGCGCCAGAAGAGCCCGGTAGACAGGGGCAAACTGGAAACCTATGACGCCCCGAATATATCCACGGATATGTCTTTTCTGGAAATGCTGGATGTTGTCAATGAACAACTTACCCTCACGGGTCAGGAACCCATTGCCTTTGACCATGATTGCCGGGAGGGCATCTGCGGGTCGTGCGGGGCGGTTGTCAATGGCCGGCCGCACGGTCCGGAAAAGAGCACAAGTCTTTGCCAGCTGCATATGAGACACTTTTCAGACGGTGATACACTCGTCATCGAGCCCTGGCGGGCCCGGGCCTTTAAGGTCATCAAAGACCTGGCAGTGGACCGCAGCGCACTGGACCGATTGATCCAGGCCGGAGGCTATGTTTCGGTGAATACCGGCGGAGCTCCCGATGCGAATGCCATACCGGTTCCCCAGGAATCCGCCGAGCTGTCATTCGATGCGGCTGCGTGCATCGGCTGCGGTGCCTGTGTGGCCGCCTGTCCCAACGCCTCGGCAATGCTCTTTGTGGGTGCCAAAGTGTCACACCTGGCCCTGCTGCCCCAGGGAATACCCGAAGCGGCCCAGCGGGCGACATCTATGATCAGGGAAATGGACCGGCTCGGGTTTGGAAATTGCGCCAACGAAAGAGAGTGTGAAGCCGAGTGCCCCAAGGAAATTTCCATCACAAACATCGCACGCCTGAATCGCGAGTATTTAAAAGCGCGGTTTTTTTCCAATGTAAAATAATTATCTGTGTCGCGCAGGTAAAATTTGGGCCCGATAATAACTCTTTGACCGATTTGTCGAGGCAACGCCAAACACTTCCGCCCCGGCCCAGACAACCCGGTTTTTTTATGACGGATAACGAGGGGGTATGATGGAAAAGTGGTACGCTGATATTGATAAATTTATCGAGAGCTTAGGTGGGACCAACGTTTATCTGGCATTCCTGCTCAAAGCTGTTGCTGCTTTAGTGATTGCCGCATTTGTATGGGTGATTTTAAAGTGGATCCTGTCATCTTTTGAAAAAAGAACAAAAAAATATGACTTGTTCCAGGATAACGAAAAAATATTTCCGATCATACGCAAAGCACTGTTCTACGGCCTGGTACTTGTTGTTGGCACCTATCTTATTCGGCTGTTTGACATCGAGTTGCTGGAAAAGGCTTTTGATGCATTTATAATCATATTGCTGGCCTCTCCGGCAACGGACTTCCTGCATCTATTATTGCACTATCTCGAAAAAAAATTCACCGATAAAAAAGACACTAAAATTGATGATATTGTTTTTGATCTTCTCGATAAATTTGCGGGCGCTGCTATTTACGCCATCGCCATAATCCTGGCCCTTGACATTCTGGGTGTTAACATCATGCCTTTTATTGCCGGTGCCGGTATAGCAGGAATTGCCATTGGTTTTGCGGCTAAAGATACCCTTTCCAACCTTATCGCCGGGGTGTTGCTTATCCTGGATCGACCTTTTGAAGTCGGCGACCGGATCGAAATTTGGACCGCTCCGACCGGATCCGCCACCTGGGGCGATGTTATCGATATCGGTCTGCGGGCAACAAAGATAAAAACTACCGACAATATAGTGATTGTCATCCCCAACAATGAAATAATGAAACGGGATATTGTCAACTACACGATCATCACTTCAAAGATTCGGATTCGAATTAATATCGGTATTGCCTATGATGCGGATTTAAAAAAAGCCAAAGAAATTATATCCGCAGTGGCCGGAACATCGGACTGGGTGGCTAAGGATCCACCGCCCAAGGTCGTTGTTCGGAATTTTGGTGAATCATCGGTGGATCTGCAGCTCAGGGTCTGGATCAATGATGCCCGCAGAAGAATGGACGTCATTGATTATATCACCGATGCGGTCAAGGAGGGCTTTGACAGCCAGGGAATAGAGATTCCCTACCCCAAAAGAGACATTAAGATAACGTATGCCGGCTCAAGCGGCCCCACTGATGCTATCCCCGAAAAACACTAGAAGTGGTTTCAAACCCCCATTTTATCCGCCTGAGGCGGACACGCCACGCCCAAGGCGGATAAACCTCAGATTAGGCTCAAGAGCAAAGAGATTTGACCACGGATTACGCTGATATCACGGATAATAAAAAATATTGTATAAGCCCTTTGCATTTATCCGTGTCATCCGTGTTATCAGCGGTCCAAGAGGCACACCATAATCAACTCAATCAGATGTGTAGTCCCGCATATGCGAGTGCGCAATATTCGGTTAGCCGGATATATCGCGGCTGGAAGCCGCTCCCGCTGTTCATATTGGATGGGATTAAGTAAACACTATGGTGTTTAAAAAATGGTGGGAGTGGCTTCCAGCCACGAGGTGTATGCTTCGCTTTGAATCCGCGGGACGCCTTACCCTTGATCCTAATCCAAGGCTTTGAAGCCACTTCTGGTGATGTATCCCGCAAATATCCTGCAAATAAGTTACAAATTCCAACGTAAGGCTTTCAAGCCACACCAGGACTTTTTAAGTTTGTTTATGGGAAATGGTGCTAGGTTGGCCAACAATCACGTATTTTACGAACCGATTCTCCTATTTTTAAACGGAGTGTCCCCAGTTGTAGATCAGAATCGAAGGTGGTCATGAGCAGCAGGTCATGGTTGATCTTGCAGAAGTGCAGGTTTTGGTCTTTGCCCCTGTGAAACAGTAATGAAAATTCATCTTCGCCCACCAATCGCGCCATTTCATCGACTGCGCTATAATTGCCGGCAGCCAGGGCTGCCAGTGGATAAATATCGACATGGTATTTATCGCTGTTGCAATTAGCAATGATATGACCGGCCAGATCGATGACGGCAGCGGTATTGACGCCGCTGTCTATCAAGTGCCCTGATAATATGTCCTCTATTTTCTCAATCGGTTCTTGTCCCAAAAACTCCATAATTTCAACCTATTTCATTTTTACCTGTGTAGGTGACGGTCGCACAATAATTATCGGCCATTTCCCCCAAAACTTTAGCAGATATTTCTTGCCATAAATGGAGAACTTTTTAGAATGGGATACCGAATGGACCGCAAGGGCGAGTGCCAACGCGCAGGGACGCGACCGCCTTCGACATGAGCCCTTCGGCAGTGAGCTCAGGGTCGAACTGCTCAGGCCGAATGTAGATCGCCGAAATCTTGCTAGGGGGGACGCGAACGAATCAGGGTCTGCAAACCTCAATGGGGATATTTCTTTTGAGAATAGATCCGGCCAATCTTTCCACCCGGGCGGTCACATCGGACATTATAATCTGCAATATACGGTTTTTACTGAGAGTTTTATCGATTTCCTTGTGTTTTGATAAAAAAATTTTTAGCGAATCCGCAATACAGACGGTTGGATCTATCAGATTGACCTGCTTACCGGCCTTGGCCCGGATGGTTGCGGTCAATAGCGTATAATGTGTACATCCCAATATAAGGGTGTCAATTTGCCGGGCCTTCAATGGAATCAGGCATTTTTTTACGATCATTTTGGTTTCCGGTTTTCGGTGCCAGCCCTCCTCTATGAGCGGAACCAGCAATGGGCATGCGGCCGAATAAACTTGCGCTGCAGGATTCTCGTTATAAATCCTTTTATCATAGGCGCCGCTCATAACAGTGGCAGGGGTGCCGATAAGACCGATTCTTTGGTAGCGAGAGGTCTTTACGGCAAGTTTGACCGCCGGGGATAAAAATTCTATCACCGGTATATTGAATCGCGTTTGAACCCTATCGGCGGCCAAACTTGCAACCGTGTTGCTTGACAGGACCACCACTTTTATCCCCCGGCTTAAAAGAAAATCGATGCCTTCACCTGTATAATCGACAATAGTGTCCGGATTTTTGGTTCCATAAGGCGCCCGGGCCGTATCCCCAAAGTAAATAAAATCATAATCGGGTAAATTTTGAATGAGGGCCTTTAACACAATAAGGCCGCCGATACCGGAATCAAAAACACCAATCATGGTCAGTACCTTCCAAAATACTTAAAGTCAGTTTGCTTCCGTCCTCCGCAGCATAGCTGCGGAGGACGGGTCGCTCACAATTGGGATGATGGAAAAACCACAGGTTGCGAGTTGCGGATGGACGTTGACTATAATCTTCCAGCAATTATAGTTGTTATACAATAGTTAAATGAGGGGTCGGGGAGTTTTTCCTGCCAATCTTTGATAATCGCGGAATGAATTATCAGCAGCGAAATCGTGCACTGTCTGAAGGCATTAGGGAGCGTTGCCAAAGAACAGGCAGCACCCGAAATGTGGCTTCCGCCCGCTATGCTGATTTAACACCAAACCTATTGTTTTAATGTTAAATCGCTGTTCTTTTGCTACGATCCCTTATGCCTGAGTTTGCACGATGCAGTCGCTGATGATTCATGCAGCGACCTCGTCAAAAAACCTCCCGACCCCAGAGTTAAATAACCGTTGCAAAACCTGAGGAGTATTCCATGCACACGCACGACAGTGATAATGCGGCTGCGATGAACCAGTTAATCTT
>CAMYNZ010000274.1 GCA_947259865.1 uncultured Desulfobacterales bacterium
AGTAAACATTGCTCCAATGGCCACCGCCTGGATGATGAAACCGGATGCCACGATGTTGTAGCCATAGAAATATCTTGCGGTCACGCTACCTCCTTAGAAGTGGTTTCAAAACCCCATCTAAGGCCCAATGGCTGCGTTGCAAACCTCCTCAAAATGCTCACATACTACCGTGTATGCTGCGCTTTTTCGTCGGCTTGCGCCTTGCCCTTGAACCTAATCTGAGGTTTTGAAACCACTTCAAGTATCGTCTCCCAGAAAATGGGATCAAAACTAAAGAGCTTGAAAGTGCTTTACGATCGCCATTGAGCATTTTGGGATAATGACGGCGACTGTAATATATATTTTGATCTGTCGGGCGGTTTAGTCCAGGAAAAACCCATAGGCGGATTCAATGTCACTGGTCAAACCCGAATAAAAATCCTGCAAGTTTTCGATTTGATCCATCATGAATTTGACGGCAGCCGGGTGCATGGCTGAAATATCTACATTGCATTCCGGGTCCTCGTTGTAGCTGTTGACGATAATATTGGATAAATAGATTATCAGCAGCAGATTATAACCATCGATTTCTGTCTGGAAGTCGTGGTGGCATTTGATGGTATTAATGAAGTTTGAACTCAGCTGCCATTTTTCAGCCAGATGGGCGCCTATTCTGCTATGATCAATATCGCTCACCTTTTTTTCAGCATCATAAAAACTGAGGGTATCTTGCCGGGCTGCCGTCCATACCTTTTCAAATAACTCCTGGAAATACTGGGCCATTATTACCTTGCCGATATCGTGCAAAAGTCCGGCCACAAAACAGCTGTCCGGAGACTCTTTGCGAGTTTTTTGAGCCAGGCTTTTACTGGTCACGGCTACAGCCAGGGAATGTTTCCAGAAATCGGTTATGTCAAAGCCTTCCAGGCTGTTTTTACCTTTAAAAGCGCTGATAACCGAAAGCGACAAAATGGCATTTCTAACGGTGCTGAAACCCAATAAAATGATTGCATTGCCGATATCAGCGACCTTGGATTGAACGCCATAAAAAGCCGAATTAACCAACTTTAGGATTTTCAGCGACATGGATTGGTCCTTTTCTATGACATCCGTGATCTCCGTTATAGGGGTGTCCGGATTCTGCAGCAGTTCATTCAATTCGAAAACAATAGTGGGCAGGGTCGGAATATCTTCAATTTGTTCGAGTTTTTTTAATACAGTTTCGGCGTCCATAAATTTCCTCTCCATTTCATCCGGGTCGGCAGCGTCAATCTTACATGTTGGTAGGGCCGCCCTTGCGGTAAATTATTTTAATAAATGGTGGGTTTTTGTCCCCGTCAATAAGATCGGCATTTGCGGGTATGGGCCGTGTCCGATCAAGAGTAAATGCAACATTCGCGCCAAGGCAATTACGGGGGTGGTCTCCGGTGACTGCCGCCGATAAAGGCTTTATTACGACCCGACAAGGTTTGATTGAAACGGATTGTGGGTCGATGGCGTCAAATAATTGTCAGAATGGGGCTGCCGAACACACATCCCGGGTGATCCGGAAACGGTCAAGGTAAGCGGTCTAGCGAAGGATCGGGCTATTAGGCATCTACGCGCAGCCTTTTGCGCAGAAATCTTCTCTGGTAGTTATAAATAAAATCGGTTAGAGCTTTTATATGTTGTTTTTCGATCTCAATGAATTGGAGCCCGCAGTATTTTTGAGGACCGGAGCTACCATCTTCGATTCGAACGACGGATGCTTTTTTGATGTCGATTCTATGATCACCTGTTTCGGAGGGAAAGACGAGCTCCACGTCCTGCAATACATCGCCGATTTTGAAGGGCAGGTCATTGGGGTCTTTGTCCCCGGGGTAGACCAATGCGATCATTGCCCCGCCTAAACTGATATCAATGACCTTTTCTTGGCAGACGTTGGCTTTTACGTTAAAGGAAAGGGTCGTTCCATCGGGGGCTTCAAGCCTAAAATGTTTGCGTCTCTGGTGCCGTTGGATAGCCCGCGGGAATATAAATCGAATTTCGTCCTGTAAAATTTGACCGCCGGAAGCAATAAAGGAATATTTTAGGTTGTCATTGCCGGTGAACTCGATCTCGGCTTTCCAATCGGTTGATCCGGCCACCGCTTTCTTGAATCCCTGGGGATAAGCGATCTGAAAAATCTGATTGCGCAGCTTTTTGCGGATGCCCGTCATGAGCGTCAGACGCTGGTAATTGCCGTCGATCAGGCGAATTCTAATATAGGTTTTATCCCTGATCAGCTCCTCAAAAACCTCTTTTATGGCGTCGCCTTTGATTCTGTTTATATCGTCTTCATTCATTTCGATCGCACAAACGGTACGAATTTATAAGAAATATATAATAGTTCAAATACTTATAACCTTGCCATGTTCGTGGCCAGAGCCGGATTTTTCATGAGCTTTTTGGCAAAATCCAGATATTTTTCGGTAATGGCGCGAACAGCGAGCTGCAAGGTGTACGGTTTAATCGGTTTTTCCAATAGATAGTTAACATCGGAAGCCACACACATGTTGACAACGTCATCGCTTGGATTCCCGGTGATCATGATCGTATCTTCATGGGCCGCAGGAAATTTTCCGGCAATGGCATCCAGAAAGTAAAATCCGCTGGCGCCGTTTAGAAATACGTCGACTATGAAAATGGCAACGCCGATGTCTCTGTTTAAGCTATAACTGATAGCCTCCTCAATATCGGTGAAGACAAATACTTTCCCCCAAGCATAAAATTTTTTTACAGCTATGGAAGTGAGTTTGGCCACACTCGGATCATCGTCAACAATAATAATGTCCAGACCGTCAGGCATAAGACCTCTCCGACTGCAATCTAACTTAATTCAGGGCAACAGCTCAAGTGCGTGGAAGTATATTCAACAATTCTGGAAAACGCCGGTAACGGTATGTCTGGTCGTAGGCCTATTCGGTATGAAGGGAAACATATAATTGGGTAATACTATATCAAATTGGAAGTAAATTATCAAGATTAAAGGTGGCTGTACTAGGCCTGATCTTTTAGATTCAATTTCTCTATTTTTCGATAAACGGTGGTGGTATTTATTCCCAGCATCCTGGCAGCTATTTTGCGGTTGCCGCCGGCGGCTCTCAAAACCTTCAGGATGTGCTGTTTTTCTACCTGTGCCAGGGTGGGCAGGTCACCTTCCGGGTTGACGCTGGATTTCGCGGTCGATCTGAACTGACTGACCGAATCCAGGCTCAGGACGGGTCCGCTTTCCAAAAGTACAGCACTGGCAATCATGTTTTCCAGTTCACGGACATTGCCGGGAAACGGGTATGACAATAAATTTTGGGCCAGGTCGGCAGCCAGGGATCCTATATTTTTATGATTGGCTTTGGCATGTATTTTCGTGAAGTGACGGGCTAGCGGCAGGATATCCTTTCTTCTTTCTCTGAGGGGCGGAAGATTGATGTGATATTGGTTGAGTCGGTAAAAAAGATCGGCTCTCAACCGGGTCTTTTCGATCTCATGGTTGATATCACGGTTGGTTGCTGCAATTATTCGGACGTCGACATTTCTGACCTCTGTGCTTCCAAGGCGATACAATTCTCTTTCTTCGATGACCCGTAAAAGCTTACCCTGAAGCATGGGATCCAGTTCGGTGATTTCATCTAAAAATAAGGTGCCGCCATGGGCGGCCTCAAAGAACCCTCTCTTGTCGCTGGATGCGTTTGTATAGGCGCCCTTGGTGTGCCCGAAAAATGCATCTTCAAAAATAGTTTTGTTAAAGGAGGCCATATTTACCGCCAGAAATGGGGCGTCTGAGCGATTACTGAGGCTGTGAACAACACGGGCCAGCATTTCTTTGCCGGTGCCTGATTCCCCATAAATAACAACGCTGTAATCCGTAGGCGCAACAGCTTCAACCTGGCGAAATACAAGCGCCATGGATTCATCTTCGGTGAGGATATCTTCAAAAGCAGCAGGATGAGCCAGATCGGCAAATGATTGTTTTTTTTTGAATAATGACAGCTCTCGTTTAAGATTGTACCTTTCAAGAGCGTGGTTGATGACGATAACGAGCTTTTCACTGTTGAGGGGTTTCACTAAATAATCGTAAGCACCGAGGCTCATGGCCTTGACTGCTGAAGCCGCCTCGTCTACAGCGGTGACGACCACACATTCTATTTCGGGGTATTTTTTATGCACCTGCTGCAGAAGTTCCAAACCGCCTACGTGCGGCATGACCAGATCCAGCAAAATCAGCTGGAAACCATATTTTTTTACCAACTCCGGAACCCGCCTGCTATCCGAAACCAGCGCCGGTTCAGGCAATCCTGCGCTGAGCATGGTCGCTTTTATACTCAGGAGCAGACCTTGGTCGTCATCAACCACAAGAACAGGGGTGTAGGTTTTTGGTATTGATTCCATGGAAATACCGTTATTCTTTAATCAGGATATTGCTGACGGTATGTGCAAACTGGCTCAAATTAAATGGTTTTGCATGTATATTGGTGAAGCCCAAATCTGCGACTTGCTTCAGTTTGGGATGATCCGGAAATCCGGTTGTTATGATGACGTTGACCTGCGCCAGATTCGGATCCCGTTTTAGGGCGCGGCAAACCTCGAGGCCATCCATATCGGGCATAAATACATCCAGGATCAGCAGATGGGGTCGAAAAGACCCTAATTTGATACAAGCCTCGATACCGTTGGCAGCTACTTCCAGACGGCAGGGTCCAATAATTTCGAGGCTTTTGAGCAACATCTGTCGAATGGCTTGATCATCGTCAACGATCAGGATCTTGTCTGCCTTTTCTGCTCTAATTACCGGGAAAAACAGGCTGAAAGTTGTCCCGTTTGCCTGGTTACCGTGAAACGTGATCTTGCCGTCATGGGCTCGGATCAAACCGTAGGATACGGACAAACCCAGGCCAGTGCCGCCATCGGCCTGTTTGTCTGTAACAAAGGGTTCAAACAATCGATTGGAAATATCAGGATTTACGCCTTTCCCGTTGTCGGATATTGAAACAAAAATCCTGCCGTCCTGGTTTTGAAATCCGGTCGAAACTCGCACCTTACCGTGGTCATGATGGATTGCCTGAATGGCATTAATGGTGATGTTAAGAATTATTTGTTCGATATTCTGCAGGTTTCCTTCCATGTTAGGGATATCCGAATTTCAACCCCGGCTTTTTTAAGGGTCGACTGCAGGAGGCGCATGGCGTTTTTTACGGCGTGATTGATCTGCATTGGCCGTTTATCAGCGACACTGGATTTTCTGGCAAAATCCTTTAGATCGGTTATGATTTTCGCCACCCGGTTGGCAGCCATATCCACATCTGAAATAAGCTGTTCCAGATTTTCCTTTAAAAATTCAAAGCTTAATCCCCCATATTTTTGTTGGGGCTGTTTATCAGCGTAGTCGTGTAAAACCGGCTGAAAATCATACCATATCTTTTTTAAAAGCGGTGTATTGTACATTATCAAATTGATGGGGTTATTAATTTCATGGGCGATGCCGGCGACCAGGGTGCCCAGGGTTTCCATTTTTTGAGCCTGGTGAAGTTGATCCTGACTTTTTTGAAGCGCTGCTTCGACCTTGAGTCGCTTGTTTCTCTCGCCTTCCAACTCTTCAACCAGTTGTAAAGCCGTCTTTGCTTTTTGTGACACTTTTAGCACCTATATGATCAATTGAGCGCTGATTTATTCGCCTTCGCCTGAATACCTGCAGTTTGCTGCAGGGATGAAAGGCAAGCTGAACCGCGTCGAAGCTCGCCAGAGCGCAGGCGGGTTAGGCTACGGCGCAATTCCGCTTTGATACCCCGCAGCTTGCTGCGGGGAGCTTCATTCCCTGAGTTTTTGCCGGTAAAATTTCGGTTGGCAAAGGTTGTGATGAAAAACCCCCCAAGCTACAATGCGGGCCCGGGAAGTTGATCGGGAGAAAGTTGGGACAGCGGCGGAAATCGCCGGTCCTTTTCCGAAATGATCGGTTCTCCAATCGGCCATTGGATGCCGATTGATGGATCGGACCAGATGATACCGCCTTCATCCTCCGGGTTATAAAATTCACTGCATTTGTAGAGAAAATGGGCTGTTTGGCTGAGTACGCAAAAGCCGTGGGCAAATCCTGAGGGGATAAAAACCTGTCTTTTGTTATGAGCTGACAGCCGGATCCCGGACCACTGTCCAAATGTCTTGGAACCCGGTCTGATATCGACAACGACATCAAAAATCTCTCCCGTGACGGCCTGTACCAGTTTTGCCTGGGGACGTCGTAGTTGAAAGTGCAATCCACGCAATGTGCCCTTTGTGGAAAAGGAAAGATTATCCTGAACAAACGACGCCTGAACACCCGCATTATGATATCGATCTGCATGGTAGGTTTCCATAAAGTAACCCCGGCTGTCATCAAATACTTCGGACTCGATAATAACGATTCCTTCGAGGGTCGTCGTTTTAATTTGCATGGTATCTCCAGGGGGAGAGAGGGTCAGCACTCAAACGCCAGTTCAGATATTGCTCCCGGTTGCTAAATTTATACCGCAGCGGGGCCACTATTTTACGGCATTTTAGGCTTGCATGCAATAACCATTGTGTTCAGTTCAAGAGAATCCGTCGAAGTTTTCCATATTGGTCGGGCCTGCTATCAAGAGATTTTTTGAATCTTTGGAAGGAAGGCTGCCCCTGGTGATGGAAAAAATGGCTGGGGCATTTGCAATCCGAACAGCCAAAACCCTTGAAGCGCCGGACTTTTGGGTTTAATTGGTTAAACACCGCCGCCCACCGATGTTCCAGACGCGCTTCAAACTCGCTGATCCATATCTCTGCAAGTCGGGCCCTGGGCAGCAGATAATCAATATGCCAATGGGAGCGGGCGTTTGAATGCATATGGCGCTTGAGTCTGGCAGACAGACCACCGGGTCCGAGAGCACTTCCGACATAGGTGTAATAACCGGCCGGGAAACTGCATGTACCCAGTTGGCCCACTGAAATGATTTCTGTACGCTTTAAATGGAGGATGAGAATATACGTTCCGTGGCCAAGATGTGACAGTTGGGTTGCCGGCATATGTTTAATACACGTTCGATAATAAGAAGGCAATAATTGTTTAAAAGCCAATTTTGTGCTATTGCAAACGGATTAGATCCGCATAAAAATTGTGAGGTGATTTAAAAATGAAAAATATCTATCACCGTCTTGCCAGGCACCTTGAACATCTCGTTATGGGATATCCTTTTAACGAGGCGCTCCTTGACCTGCTTCGCGAGATGTTTGATCCGCAAGAAGCCCGGGTCGCGCTGGCCATTCCCAATGATTTACCTCCGCTGGAAGTGGTCGATGGGACTACCATTGCACAGCGTTCGGATCTGCCGCTGGAAACGGTAACTGAAAAACTGGAATCAATGGCCACCAGAAACCTGCTCTACACGGCGCCAACCCGAACCGGCAATAAAGGCTACGCTTTGCTTCAAGTAGGCTACGGTGTGCCCCAGACTTTTTTTTGGGATGGCCGCCAGGATGAGCGCGCCGCACGGATGGCCCGGTTGATCCTCAAATATTTTACGGTTCCCACCACTGAAAAGGTATACGGCGGTGTGCCCACTAAAACGTATAAATACAGCCCGGCTAATTTATCGGTTGACTTACCCATGCAGGGCGTAATGCCCTATGAAGAAATAGGTTCAATCGTCGATGCGGCCACCAAAATCGCGGTCGCGCACTGCCCTTGCCGCATGACGGCCAAGATTTTGGGCCGGACCGATTGTCCGCACAGCATAGAAGTATGTATCAAATATGACGACATGGCAGAATTTGTTATTTCCAAAGGACTTGCCCGCCGGGTGTCCAAGGATGAAGCCCGTAACATCCTCATCAACTGTGAAAAAGAAGGAATGGTGCATATGGTCGACAACGCTCAGGGACAGATAAAGCATACGTGCAACTGCTGCGGGCACTATTGTTGGAATGTGGGTATCCTAAGAAGACGCAAGATTCCTCGTGATCTTTTGATGGCCGTATACTTTATTCGGGAGACCGATTTCGATGCGTGTATCGGCTGCGGGGCCTGTGCTGAAATTTGCCCCGTGGACGCTGTCAGGATGGCTGACGAACAACCGGCGGTGGATCAGGACTGGTGCATAGGCTGCAGTGTGTGTGCGGTGTCCTGTCCGACAGGCGCTATTTCCATTGTGCGCCGATCAGACAATACCGCGCCAATGGATTTTGCCGATTTGCATGATCGAATAAAAGTTGAGCGCGGTCTGGCGTAAGCGGCTCGATGGCAAGATCCACCCCCTGATTTACAAAACCCAATTGTAACCTTTTGGTATAGTTGGTCTCATTACTATCGGCTCTGATAACCGGAGCCGCACAATACAAGGTAATGCCATATTACCTTCGTCTTTCCTCCTTAACATCAAGCGCAAGGTTAGTGTTAATCAACCTTGCGCTTTTTGATTGTCTTTGGGCAAAACACACGGCGGATTCAGAAAGTCCAACCTTGTCAATTGCGTCAATTCGAATTTACAGACAGATAGGTGTTGACAAATACACTGATGATTTCTTTTACCCGGACGCGAATATCATCCAGATAGCCGTGACCCGTATAATTTTTGTACCAGGTGGCGGCCTGGTAGGCAATGCTTTGAGGTTCACGGGCTAAATATACCTCTTGATACAGGTGAACGGTTATGGAGTAGGTATAAAATTTCCAGTTATCCTGTATTCTTTTTCCGGAGATTTCTATGAAAAGAGAGGGCCGGCCGGCAATGGCATTCAACTCTTTTTGTGAATACACCTTTATGTCCGCATTTTTAAGCTGGGTGGTCACATCTGATTGAATCTGTTTTTTTACCAAACCATCCGCCAGCAATTCCGTTATGATTTCAATCTCCACCGATAGGCCATCAAGACCGCGCAGGCTTTCTTCCTGTCCCCTGGCTGCCGGAGACACGGTCGACATAAGACAGACAAGCATACCTATGTTAATCATCGAGATTATACGCAACGGAGGGCTCATGATCGGTCTTTCTTCCTTCATTTGTGTGCGGGGGTGGTTGATACGCGGTTTTGCCCCTGGTGATTATAAGCTCCTGTAATAATGTAAGATACTTTTCTAATCGTTCCTGACGCAAACATTCATGACCGCCTGGACGATATTTCTCTGCGCGCATCATATATTAAAAATGCCGCCGGAGCAAGACCGCAGCTGTTACCCCGGCGCTGGGTCTTTTTTATGCGGGTCCTCGAAAAAATGCAATCACATTTTGCTTGATTTTTTCGACATTGTAACGCACATGTTTAGGAGGTTTTTAAAACACGGATTGGAAAAATTATGGCCGAAATTATACCCCTTAGAGCGTGGCGATACAACCAGCAGATAGCCGGCGATATCGACGATCTTACATCCCCGCCGTTTGATGAAATGTCTGAAAAATACAGATTGGGGCTTTACCAACATCCGTATAACAGCATTCACCTCTCGGTACCCATAGGGAAAGATCCGCCCGCCCAAGCGGCTGAAATATTAAACGACTGGAAACACAAAAAGGTCCTCGTCAGAGATCGGGCCTCCGGCCTTTATGTCTATTATCAATATTTTACGTTGCCGGGCAATCCTCGAGAATACTGCCGCAAGGGATTTATTTGTAATATAAGAAATTATGATTGGGAGGAAAATGTCGTATTGCGCCATGAAAAAACCAATCCGCAATCCGTTGGTTTTCGCGTTGCATTGCGCGCAGCCATGCAACTCAATGTCAGCCCCACCCATGGTTTGTACTCCGATACGTCCTTTACACTTGAAAAACACATGGATCAAAGCATGCGTCATCCGATATATGAAACCGAGGACTACCAGGGTGTTCGCAATGTATTGAGTATCATTAACGATGAAGCCGTGATTAATCAGTTTATTCAAAAGCTTGAAGGAAAACAGGTCATAATGGCTGACGGCCATCACCGCTACGAAAGCTCTCTGGCCTATATGAAACGACAGATGGCCAATAATCCTGATCACATGGGAAATGAGGGCTACAACTATCACCTTATTTATCTCACCAACACCGAATCCGATGACATCAGAATTCTTCCCACCCATCGGCTCATCAAGGGTATCAAAAATTTTAACGAAACAGCCATTATGAAAAAAATTGAAAAATTCTTTTCTGTAAGACCTTTGGCGGATAAATACTATATGGATAAAGTTATTCTCGGTGAAAAATGGACCTTCGGCCTTTTATTCAAAGAAAATGCATACAGGGTTCGGCTGAAGCCCGAGGCATTTTCGGCCTTGAAATGGAAGTTTGCGGAACAGGTAAAAAATCTGGACCTTACGGTGATGCATTATTTCATCATCGAAAAAGCATTAGGAATTCCCGGAAATATTCAACCCAAATCAGACTGCATAGAATATAATAGAAATTTTGCGGTATGTATGACCAAAGTAATCAGCGGTGATGCGCAGATGGCGCTGATAACCCGGGACATCGCCATCGATGATGTTCTAGAAGTGTGTTGCAGCGGGTATACGATGCCGCAAAAATCAACCTATTTTTACCCGAAGGTCATATGCGGTTATGTTTTTGGTTCGATCGCTGAAAACGAAGACTAACCTGAATATTTCGAGAAAATTAGAATCTGGCTGACGGTGAGAAGGAGAGGCAACGGGAGAGCCGCCCGGTTTTTTTGGAGATGAATCACGGTGAAGACCCAAAAAAGTAAGGGCAAACCCTCAAATTGTGCGGAATGCCCTCTTTTTGATTTTTTTCTGAACTAAACCACAGTCACATTGACAGCAGCGGGACCTTTTGACCCTTGTTCGATATCGAATGTGACCCGGTCACCCTCATTAAGGGACTTGAATCCGGTCGCGTTAATTCCTGAATGATGAACAAAAACATCCGGGCCATCTTCTTGTTCAATAAACCCGTAGCCTT
>CAMYNZ010000275.1 GCA_947259865.1 uncultured Desulfobacterales bacterium
CCCCAATCCATGCTGCCCGAATCGTCGAGCATGAACAGGACAATTGGCTCGACTGGATTGGTGAGGAACAAAGGCGAGTCTGCGAGCGTACCCGGCGCGGCGCCGACGGTACCAGGACCCAGCGATACGAGCGCACAGCATATGCCGGTCGCTGCGGTAATCCATTTGTGAAGACGGGTTGTCATGATAGTTCTCGCTGAGTCAATGTTCAGAAAATTCGGCCGTACTGGCTTCGCAAGATGACCTCGGCGGAGTCTGCACTCGCGCCGATGCCACGGGCGGTAATCCTGAATACCGTCACGTCGCCGGTACCCTTGTTATCGCCGTAACCGGACATGTTCAGGGCACCTTCCGTACCGGTGATGGTCGTGAAATTCTTGATGAAAAAGCGTGGTGCCTCGTACGAACCGAAGTCAGTCCCGGCAGCGACGTGGTTCGACGAATCGGTCCACGTGGTCTGGTCGTAGAAGACGGGCTCTGCGTCTGTACGACCGAACAATCCGGCGCCGCCCGTAAAATCGCCAAGGCTGGCGATGCCCTCGATAAAGACTTCGGCCTCGCGAACGGCTGACTCGGATGTCTGAAAGGCCAGGTTGCGGTCGCGGGAGTTACCGGCCATCTTCTCTTCGAGCGTCGTGCTCTGCATGCTACCGACCGCGAGCAACGTGATGATAAGCAAGATGATCAGACTAACGACGAGCACCGCCCCTCCCTGTCGGGCCGATGTCGCGATGGTCTGGTTCGATGGTGCTTTGCAAGTACTCATGATCTGCTCCAACGACTCATCAGAGTCGGTTCCTGACGGTGACCGTCGTTGTGTAGGTCTGGCGTAGCCGCTCGTCGGCCGCGGTGAGCGACGCGCCGAGAACGGAATAACTCTGATTCATGCCGCTGGTCAGGTTGTCATCGTAGGACCGTGCAACGATCGCAAAACGGATGCTGACCACGCGCCCCATGTCGGCGACCTGGTCCGCGCGGACGTAGTAGTCCGCGATGCCGAAACCTGCGGCACCTTCGGCATCCGTATCCTCGCCGTACAGCACTTGCAGGTCCTCGACACCGTCGAGAAACTCGGCGCCATTTCGAAACAGGGCCGGTTGTCCTTCCGAACCCATCGCAACGGTATAGATGATCTCCTCCAGCCCGAAGACGGTGGCATCCGCTCCATAGACCTTGGACAGGCAATGCGCATTCGCGCCGGGACAGCCCGGATTGGACGCGTTGTAATTGCCCGGCTCAGTCGTACTGCCGGTGTTATGCACGATCGTCCCGGATGTGTCCGGATTGGCATTTGATACCTGGAATATATCGGCGGCTTCGCAGTCAGAGACAAAGAGGATATCGCCCTGCTCAAGACCGTTACCCGCGGCGGATTTGAGATTGGCGGATGCCTGCGGGCCATAGGGCGGCTGCAACGCGAGACCGCTGTTGTTGCCGCCGCGCAGGATCAACGTGTCGGGACTGCCGGGCCCGCCCTCCATTCCTCCGATGCCTCCCGCTCCGAAATCGATATATCCGGCACCGGCATTGTTGAGGTTATTGACGACCTTGGTAATGTCGGACGCGCAGCCCCAGAAATCCGCCATTCGAATATCCCGGGACATAATCTCGAGGGCCATGCGACCGGTTTCCTGCATCCGCGCAGTTGCTTCGTGAACCCGGTGAGTCTGCCGGGATGACGAAAACACCTGCACCACACTGCCGAGCAGGAACAGGCTCAGCAACATTGCGATCATGATCTCGATCATCGAGACACCCGCCTGCCTGCTTTTGAGATTGACCCTCTGCATGGAACTCGTGATCACAACTGGAAGTTGATCGCGAGTCGCTCCATATTTGCAGGAGTCACGCTGATTGCGCCATCACGATCGTCGTCCCACCAGATCTTTATCGAGAAGCGTGTTCCGGCACCGTCACACTGCGGATTCCCGGGTCCGGTGCCGTCGTATGGCGTACTGTCCACGCACACGAAGCCGGTACCCATTGGCAGATTGGTGGCGAGCGCGGTGGTCCACTCTGCCAGATCATTCTCCGCAAGCTGCTGCGACCCACAGCCGACCGGTGTGCCGCAATTCGCGTCAACCGCCAAAAATATCGTAAACGCCTTTTGATTACAAAACACTTCTTGACATTTGCACATTGTATACCGTATACAAAAACCTGTTGAATCCACACCTTATGTCCCCGGTGGTGCCGGAACTACCGGCCGCACGACCACTGACCCCAATTTAGCTGTTATTGGAGAGGACCATGGCATTTTTCAATGACCTTACCGTACTTTCCCTGGAGCAGGCAACCGTTTTGCCCTATCTAACCTATCGCCTGGCCCATGATGGGATGCATGTCATCCGCTTGGAACACCCCGTTTACGGAGATCCCAATCGATTCATCGGCGAAAATGTTCTCAACGAAAAACGAATGAACGCCTATTTTTTGTGCATCAACGCCGGTAAGAAAGCGCTGACATTGAATCTGGTGGAGGATGAAGGCCAGGAGATTTTTCGTTCATTGATCAAAGAACTCAATGTGGACATTTTTGCGACCAATCAACTGCCCAAAAACTACCAGAAACTGGGCATCGATTATGACAGCTTAAAATCTTTGAAGCCGGATATCATCTGGCTGGGTGTTACCGGTTTTGGCCCTGACAGCAATGAAGCCGCCTACGATCCCATATTACAGGCCCGGTCGGGTTTGATGGAATTAACCGGTGAGGCCGAAGGCGACCCCCAGGTGGTGGGCATCCCCCTGCCGGATATGGGTACCAGTGAGCACGCCTATGGGTTGCTTATGAAAGCGCTTTACCAGCGCCAGGTTACCGGAGAGGGCAGTTGTATCCACATGGCCATGTTTGAATCTTCCGTATCGTGGCTGACCGTGCCGATTACCCTGACCGGCAGTTTCGGGAAAAATATCAGCCGCCGGGGGAATACGCATGAATTTTTTGCGCCGGTATCTGTTTATCAGACCCAAAACGGTTTTGTTTATATAGCAGTCGGCAACGATCGTCAGTGGAAAACGATTGTCGCTCAGGATATGTTTAAGGCCCTGGATAAGCCGGAGTATGAAAACAACGCAGGCCGCATAAAAGATGTAAAACAATTGAATCAGGCCATAAGTAAAATTACCCGCAAGCACACGTCTGAAGAACTGATTGACATGTTCACAACCCTTACGGTTCCGATCAGTCGGCGAACAAAATAACGACATATACGGCCGGAAACTGGGTTATTCGGATGATGATCTTGTCCGTTTGAAGGAAAACGGAATTATTTAAGATTTGGCAAATTAACTATAGGGACAGCACGATGAGAAAAAGAGCGGTGTTAAACGATCTGGACCTCGGGCCGCTGCAGGCTTTTCAGGAACGAAAATCTTTAGGGGAACATGTTTTTGAAAGCCTGAAGCATTCGATTATCAGGGGGAAAATATCCTCGGGTGAATGGCTGGTTGAAAGCCACATCGCCGAAACGCTGGGAATCAGCCGAACGCCCGTACGGGAGGCGATTCACAAACTTGAGCGCGAAGGGCTCATCGAGCGTCAACCCCGGGGCGGCTTCACCGTTCTGGGCCTCAACCGCAATGATATCGAAGAGACCTTCGGTATTCGCAGCGTGCTGGAGGGCTATGCTGCCCGGCTTGCAGCCGTCAAACATAACGAAGAAGAACTCGCCGCACTGGAACAGAAAATTGAAGAATTCCAGGATGCCCTGGATAGAAGAAAGATGGAGGTCTTACCGGTGATCAACACCGAATTTCATGATTTGCTTTATGCGCTGAGCAAGAATCCAAAACTCCTGAATATGATCAACGGCTTGCAGGATCAGATTTATCGCTATAGAGAAATGATCTTGAAGGAAAAAAAATTTGCGGTCACCAGTAACCGGGATCACATTCAAATGTTGAAACACATTCGCAAGCGCGACGCCGAAGGAGCCGAACGTTTGGTGCGGGACCATATATTAAGAGGGCAGGAAATGGTGCTAAAGGTATATGACCGGCAGCGGCAGGATTAACCAGCAGAATTATGACGGGAAGAATAGCATGACACGAAAAAAAATAAAAATACTGATCGGCAAACCCGGTCTGGATGGACATGATCGCGGTGCCAAGGTAACTGCTCTGGCTTTAAGAGATGCTGGCTTGGAAGTTATCTATACCGGACTCCACCAGACCGTTGAGCAGATTGTCAGAACGGCCTTACAGGAAGCGGTAGATGTGGTCGGTTTAAGTATTATGTCCGGCGCCCACATTCCCATCTGTCAGAAGCTTTTAGAAATGATGAAAGCTGAAGGGCTTCAGGAAATTCCGGTGGTCGTGGGAGGGGTTATCCCCAAACAGGATATACCCAAACTGAGTAAGCTGGGCATTGCCGGTGTTTTTCCCGGAGGGACGCACTTTGATGAAATCGTGAGCGGCGTTAGTAAAGTCGTCAAGTAAATTGTAAAATGCCTAAAATGATCTAAAGTGCCTAAAATTAAAATATGGATTTCATCTGTTTTTATTTTAGACAATTTAAATTTTAGTCATTTTTTAAGGAGTCAATATGGGAGTGGCAAAATACATTAAAGACGAAAAAGATGCGATTAAGGAAGTCATCTATCAGTCGGGCATCAAGATTAAACCGGTCTACACCCCCAAAGATCTCGAAGAAGTCGGTTTTGAATACGAAAATGATCTGGGGGATCCTGGGGAATATCCCTTCACACGCAGCCTGCACCCTCAGGGTTACCGCTCACGGGCCTGGACCACTCGACAATACACCGGTTTTGGTACGCCCCAGGAGACCAATGAACGCTTTAAGTTAATGATATCACATGGGCAAACCGGTTTGAATGTCGCTTTTGATTTGCCGACACAGATGGGATACGACTCCGATGATCCCAAGGCCCTGGGCGAGATCGGTCGGGTCGGGATGGCCATCGATTCTCTGCGTGATTTTGAAATTGCCTTTGACGGCATTCCACTGGATCGTATCGGATCGGGGCTAACCATCAATGCGGTTGCCTCAATTATGCTGGCCATGTATCAGGCCGCTGCGGAAAAATTCGGCTACCCCAAGGAAAAAATCAGCGCCACTCCCCAAAACGACATTCTCAAAGAAATGATTGGTCGCGGCGCCTGGATATTTCCAGTTGAACACGCCGTACGTCTGGTAGGAGACAGCATCGAATACTCGGTCAGGGAACTGCCGCGTTGTAATCCGGTCAGTATCTGCGGATATCATATCCGTGAATCAGGGGCCAACCCTGCCCAGGAAATCGCCTGTGCTTTTGAAATCGCCAAAGCCTATATCGACAATGTCAAGGGCCGGGGGTTGGCGGTTGAGGATTTTGTCGGGCGGTTTTCTTTTAACCTGAATGTTTTTGGCAACCTCTGGGAGCAGATCGCCAAATTCCGGGCTGCTCGCAAGTTATGGGCCAAGATGCTTAAGGAAGAATACGGCGTTCAGGAAAAGAAAAAGCTGTTTCTCAGGGGGCTTTTCGGCGGGGGCGGCAGCGGCCTGACCAAGGATCAACCGGAAAACAATATCATGCGCGGGGCCTTTTATGCCCTGGGCGCTGCGCTCAGCGGTGCCCAAACGACTGCCCTGTGTTCCTTTGATGAAGCCTACACGATTCCGACCGAAAGAGCGGCCCTCTTATCTCTGCGCACCCTTGAAATCATTATGGACGAGGTTGGACTGCGCGATACCGTCGATCCACTGGCGGGATCGTATTTCATTGAGACCCTGACCCTGCAGATGGAAGAAAAAATCCTGGATGAAATGCAACAGATTCAGGAAGTCGGCGGGATGGTCCATGCCGTCGCCACCGGTTTTATCCAGCGAAAAGTTGCCCAGCAGGCGTATGAATATGAAAGCGGAATTCAAAGGGGTGAATATATCAAGGTCGGCGTTAACAAATATACGGAAGGCACCGAAGCGCAAACTGATGTGGAACTTCATGAATACAACGAACAATGGGTCGACCAACAGGTTGCCAGCCTCAAGAAGCTTCGCAGAACCCGTGATAACCGGGAAGTCACGCGCCTGCTAAAAGAATTAGAAAAGGGTGCGCGCGATGGGAAAAATGTGATGCCCCTTCTGGTCGACTGTTGTCGGGCCTATGCAACCGTAGGTGAAATGGCCGGGGTATTTCGAGATGTTTTTGGTGAATGGACCGAACCCAGTATTTTCTAAATTGATAGCTCAGGACGTTACGGATAGAATGATTTCCTGGTTTGGCTTAAACTCTATTTGCTAAGAATATCGAAGTACGCCTGATTTAATAAAATTGGCCTAAATCCGAAACAAATTCTAAATTCTAATTTTCAAATGCTTTAAAAATTGACAAAAAAAAAGAAAATATTGAAAATAAACGAGCTCATATTAATTTAGAAGTTTTGAATTTATCGCATTTGATAATTGGATTTGTTTCGGCCAATTTTATTACATCAGGCGATATTCGAATTTAGAAATTAAATTCAGGCAAATAAGCTTACCGAATTGGTTAGGATTTTAGTTCAGTTAGGAGAAATTAGGTGGGAAACGCTTCTTACAGGTTGGGCTGTGACATCGGCGGTACCTTTACAGACTTTGTGCTGGTCAATGATGAAACCGGCGAGTTTCAGATCAACAAATGTTTGACGACACCGGCAGATCCTTCAGACGCGGTGGAAGCGGGCATTCGCGGTTTGTTGGAACGGGTTTCGGGGTTTATGCCTAAAATTGATGAGGTTATTCACGGCACGACGCTGGTGATAAATGCCATCATCGAAAGAAAGGGCGCGAAAACAGCGCTGATCACTACCCGGGGCTTTCGGGATGTCCTCGAGCTGGGACGCGAGATTCGATATGACGCCTATGACATATTTGCCGAATATCCGGAACCGCTCGTCCCCCGGTCGCGCCGCCGAGAAGTAAACGAGCGGATCAGGGCCGACGGCCGTGTAATGATGCAGTTAAATCCGGCAGAGGTCAAGCAGGTGCTTGACGGGCTGTGTGATTCAGGGATTGAATCACTGGCCGTATGCCTGATTAATTCCTATGAGAATCCAGCGCACGAAATTCAGATCAAAGAGATCGTAAACAAACGGGCACCTCAGATATCGTTGTCGACCTCTTATGAAGTATTGCCCCAGATCCGTGAATACGAGCGAACCTGCACCACCGCCACCAACGCCTACGTTAAGCCCATTACGGCAAAATATCTGGCCAAACTTTCTGCCAGATTAGAATCCCTCGGCTTTCAGGGAAAGCTTTTCATCATGCTCTCCAGCGGTGGTATTACCTCCGTAGAAACCGCCTGCGAATATCCGGTTAGGATCATTGAATCCGGGCCGACAGCAGCAGTAATCGCGTCACAGCATTATGGTAAAATGTTTCAGATCAAGGATATGTTCTGTTTTGATATGGGCGGAACAACCGCCAAATCCTGCCTGATTCAAAAAGGTCACGCCGGGCTGGTATCCACCTTTGAAGTCGGTCGCGTTCAGCGATTCAAAAAAGGCAGTGGTTTACCCATACAGGTCCCGGTGGTGGACTTGATGGAAATCGGAGCCGGCGGCGGGAGTATCGCACGCATGAGCAAAATGGGGCTTTTGCAGGTTGGACCGCAAAGCGCCGGTGCCGATCCCGGACCGGCCTGTTACAACCGCGGCGGTAAAAACCCGACCGTGACGGATGCCGATCTGGTGCTGGGATATCTGGATCCGAATTATTTTCTGGGCGGAACCATGCCGCTGGACAAAAATGCTTCGGAAAAAGCAATCGAAGAAAAAGTCGCCAAACCCCTTGGGACCCAGGTTACGGAAGCCGCCTTCGGTATTCACGATCTGATTAACGAGACCATGGCGGCGGCCGCTAAAACCCATATTGCTGAAAAAGGCGGCAATCCAAAGGTTGTGACAATCTCTGCATTCGGGGGCGCCGGACCGGTTCACGCATACGGCCTGGCCAAAAAAATTGGGGCCCCGCGCATTCTGGTCCCACCCCTTGCCGGAGTCGGATCCGCTCTTGGATTTTTTACGGCACCGGTCGCCTTTGATCTGACCCGCAGCCACCGGGTCGCCCTGGATGATGCTGATTTTAAGCAGATCGAACAGCTATTTGGAGAGCTTGAGAAGGAAGGCGCTGCCATTTTGCAGGCAGCGGATAAAGATCAAAAAGTTATTATTGAGCGCACACTGCTGATGCGATTTGTGGGGCAGGGTGCTGAAACGGATCTGGCCATTGATGCCAAACCGTTTGATCAATGGAAAAAAGAACAAATCAGAGAACTTTTTGA
>CAMYNZ010000276.1 GCA_947259865.1 uncultured Desulfobacterales bacterium
TTTTTTGCCTTTCTTTTGTTTTTCCAGAAGTTTTCGTTTACGGGTAACATCACCCCCATAGCACTTGGCGGTGACATCTTTTCTGAGGGCTGATACCGTCTTGCGTGCGATAATCTGCCCGCCGATGGCGCCCTGGATGGCAATCTTAAACATCTGACGCGGGATCTCATCCCGTAATTTTTCGCAGGCAAATCGGGCGCGCTCCACGGCTCTATCCCTGTGCACAAGTTGGGAAAGCGCATCAACACGTTCCCCGTTAATGAGAATATCAAGTTTCACCAGATCGGTATCTCTAAAATCGATCAGGTCGTAGTCAAACGAACCATACCCCTGGGTAACCGACTTGAGTCTGTCGTAAAAATCGTAGATAACTTCTGCCAAGGGAAGTTCAAAAATCATCTCCAGGCGATTGTCTGTAAGGTACTGATAATTAATACTTTTACCACGGCGATCAAGACAGAGTTTCATGACCGCACCCATATAGCGGTCGGGGATTATGATGCTGGCCCGTATAAACGGTTCTTTTGTCAGCACAATCTGACCGGCATCCGGATACAGGGCCGGGTTATCAATGGTAAAGGATGAACCGTCCATCATTACAAGCCGGTATTGAACGGAGGGTGCAGTGATGATGAGCGACAGGTTATATTCACGTTCAAGACGCTCCTGCACAACCTCGAGGTGAAGCAATCCCAAAAAGCCGCAGCGGAAACCAAGACCCAAGGCGATGGATGAGTCTTTTTCATATACTAGCGAGGCGTCGTTTAATTTGAGCTTTTCGATCCCGGTGGCAAGCTCCAGATAGCCGTCAGAAGCCACGGGGTAGATGGATGAAAAAACCACCGGTTTGCTTTCTTTGAATCCAGGCAAAGGTGTGTCACAGGGCTGATCTTTGGTCGTGATGGTATCGCCGCAGCGGGTGTCGCTCACCGTCTTGATTCCAGCAATTATATAGCCCACCTGACCCGCCGAAAGATCCGGCTGGATCACGCGTTCGAGTTGGAAGATACCGACTTCTTCGACCCGATACACGGCTTTATTTGACATGAACATAATCGTGTCGCCGGATTTTATTTTGCCCTGGAAGACACGAAGATAAATAATGGTTCCCCGGTAAGCATCATAGTAGGAATCGAAAATTAACGCTTTCAGCGGTCCGTCGGGTCGCCCTGCAGGCGGTGGCAGATAATTGACGATGGCCTCTAAAACATCTGAAATGCCGGTGCCCTCTTTGGCCGATGCCAGGATCGCCAGTTCAGGATCGAGTCCGAGATCTTGCTCAATTTGAATTTTAACTCTTTCAATGTCGGCGGAGGGCAAATCGATCTTATTGATGACCGGGATTATTTCAAGGTCATGTTCCATTGCCAGGTAGAGATTGGCCAGTGTCTGGGCTTCTACGCCCTGACTGGCATCAATCAAAAGCAAGGCGCCTTCACAGGAGGCCAGTGCCCGGGACACTTCATAGGTAAAATCAACATGACCGGGTGTGTCAATGAGGTTCAAATAGTAAGTTCTGTTATCCAGGGCCTGATATGGTAAGCATACGGTCTGACTTTTGATGGTAATGCCGCGTTCCCGCTCAATATCCATTGTATCAAGAATCTGATTCTGGAAATGCCGCTCGGCAATGATGTTGGTCGCCAGAATAAGACGATCAGACAGCGTTGATTTCCCGTGATCAATATGCGCGATGATACTAAAATTTCTCAGATTTTTCATCATTTAAAAGTGAGTTGACATGCCCTATCATCTTAGATATACTAACAAAACGGTTTAATTCAATAGACTATAAATATCAGATACTTTTAAACTATGTCAACGTCCGCAGCATCACAAAAAACTGATGATACCCAAGATAGAATAATGGTACAATCAAAAAACGAGGCTAGCGTTCTTATTGTCGATGATGAGGTTGGTGTCAGAGACTCCATGCAGGAGTTTATCGAAATGGCCGGGTTCAAACCGGCGATTGCCTCCAGCGCTGAAGAAGCCTTAGAACTTATTCGATCAAACAGCATTCAAGTTGTCATTACCGATATTATGCTGCCGGGTATGGGCGGTCTCGAACTAACCCGCTTGGTCAAAAAAGAATACGATGCAGACGTCATCGTAATGACCGGTTACAGCGGTGACTATTCTTATGAAGAAGCCATAAATATGGGTGCCAGCGACTTCGTCATAAAGCCCGTACGTCTGGAAGAGCTGCTGCTCAGGCTAAAAAGAGTTTTGAAAGAAAGGGATCTTACCCAGGAAAGAGTCCGCATGATGGAAAAATTGCAGAAGCTTGCAATTACAGATGGACTCACCAAACTGCATAACTCTCGGTCATTTTACAGCCAAATAGAAGTTGAAGTGGATCGTTTCAACCGCTATAAACATCCCCTTTCGCTGCTGCTGCTGGATATCGATCACTTCAAACACTATAACGACACATGCGGACACCTGGAAGGCGATAAGGTTCTGGTGCGAATCAGCCAGATAATAAGGTCATGCCTCAGAAAGTTGGATACCGCTTATCGCTATGGCGGGGAAGAATTTACGGTTATCCTGCCGGAGACAACCTGCGAAGAAGCCAGTAACGTTGCCGAAAGGATCCGAATTGCCGTAAAAGCTGAAAAATTCGACCCCGATAACCAAGATGATATTATCATAACCATAAGTATCGGTGTCACACAATACTCCCCCGAGGAAGAATTGTCGGCTTTTATACAGCGCGCGGATAAAGCCATGTATTCTTCCAAGCAAAACGGACGCAACAAGGTTACTGCCCTAATCCCCGAACAACTCTAGAAGTGCTTCCAAAGCCACGCCTGAGGCGGGTAAGCCTCAGATTAGGCCCATTGGCTGCGTTGTCCCGCGGCTTGAAATGCTAATTAATCGCGGCAAGATGCCGCTCCCACCGTTCATATTGGATGGAGATCAGTAACCACCATGGTGTTCAAAAATTGGTGGGAGTGGCTTCCAGCCACGAGATGTACGTTCATCCGCCAGAGTGCGTTGACGGATTCCGCTTTCAATCCGCTTTCAATCCACGGGACGCCTTGATGCATACATTAATCTATTTAGATTAGATATGTAATCCCGCTCCAGCGGGGCCCTTGAACCTATTCTGATGTTGAAACTACTTCGAGCGATGGTCAAGAATACTTTGCGGGTTATATTAGCGTATAACCACCTTGAGATAAAGATCACCGATCAGCCCCTCCGATCTTTTTTGGCCCAAACCTTTTAAGCGTAATATCTTTCCACTTTTGATTCCCCGTGGAATGTTTACCCGGATTAACCGTTTTTGAAACCCCCAGGGAATGTTCACGATCTTGTTGGTTCCCTGACTTGCTTCATGGGGCGTGACATAGAGTGTTCCGTGCAGATCCGGATCATCTCGGGTGCCGATCGGACGGATCATCTGAAGACGGTGAGTCTTTTTTCTGGCGGTTAACGGGCGTATTTTTTCAGTAATGCCGGCAGCCGGCAGCAGGTTAAATAACTTTAAGATAATTATGCCGAATATAAATCCGCCGATATGCGCCCACCAGGCGATACTACTGACTTCTGCCCGTACACCGGCGGCGCTGATAAACTGCAAAATAAACCAAAATCCCAGAAAGAAAAATGCGGGGATCTCTATAAACCAGGGAATAAAGAGGATTGGAATCAGGGTTAAAATTTTTGAAAACGGATGCAAAATGAAATATGCGCCCATGACACCCGCGATGGCACCGCTGGCACCGATGGTTGGGACATTTGAATTCATGTTTAATAGCAGGTGGGAAACGCCGGAGGCCAATCCGCAAAGAAGGTAAAAAAGAATATAGCGCAAATGACCGAGATGATCTTCAACGTTGTCGCCGAAGATGTACAGGAACCAGATATTTCCCAGCAGATGCCAAAAACCACCGTGCAGAAACATAAAAGAAAAAAAAGACAATAACTGCTGGCCGATTGTAAAATAAGCCATGATCTGTGGAACGGTATAGCGGGCCGGTACCAGGCCGTAAATATAGTTGAACTGGTGCAGCTCAGGACCCTGTGCAATTTGAACCAGGAATATTACGACATTGAAACCGATGATGGTGCTGTTGACGATCGGTGCGTTCTGGGTTGGGGTGGTGTCACGGATGGGAATCATGATAAAAAGTAATTATTTTAGGGAGCGTTGCTTGGGAACAGGCTGAAACCGGAATGGGGCCTACGCGTATGATAATGATTTTCCCGCTAGCCTATCAGGTCATCCGATTGATGCGATCCAGGTTAGACTGCAACTTACGGTTTTTTTCAACCAGGTGCTTTTGTTTATCTTTTACCTTTTCTATAACCGCCACCGGGGCTTTGTTAAGAAAGTTTTCATTGCTCAGCTTTTTTGAGATCGGATCCAGTTCGGTGGTAAGTTTATGGATCTCTTTTTCCAGCCGTTTTGCTTCCTTTTCAAAATCGATAACTCCTTCAAGGGAAACAAACACTGTGGCGTTATCCACAATTGATGTTGCCGCCGCCGCCGGCTTTGCCCCCGGCGCTTCCACCAGCAGAGATTGAAGACGGGCCAGGTTAGTAATCATCTCCCGATGCTGCTCGACCGTTTGTCGGATGCGTTCGTCTTCCGTTTGGACAGTAACATCGAGCCTCCGGGAGGGAGCGATGTTCATCTCCCCGCTGACATTCCGTACCCCGGTTATGATACCTGTTATCAGCTCCATTTTGGATTCAGCATCTGGATCCGGGACTTTGCCGGGTGTATCCTCGTGATCCGACGGAAAAGTTGACCGCATGATGGACCCGTCCGTTCCGGGAAGTTGCTGCCATAATTCCTCGGTGACAAAGGGCATGAAAGGATGAAGAAGGATCAGGGTTTCGCGCAGAACCCACCAGAGTACTGCCAGCGTGCTGTCTTTTTCGGGCCCTGTTTTTTGATACAGGACTGGTTTTATGGCTTCCAGATACCAGTCGCAGAATTCGTGCCATACAAAATTATACAGGCTTGCAGCAGCATCATTAAACCTGTAAGCGTCCAGGGCCTCTGAAACAGCTTTTGTAACGCCGTGAAGCCGCGAGAGAATCCATCTGTCTGCCAGTGCAAATTTTTTTAACTCTAACCTGCCAGGATCCTTTTCCAAATGCATAAATGCAAAACGGGCAGCATTCCAAATTTTATTTACAAAATGTCGGTATCCCTCCACCCGCTTTTCGGACATCAGGGTAAAGCGGAAGGCATCTGTTCCGTACTTATCGATGATCGAAAGGGGATCAATAACATTTCCGCTCGACTTGCTCATTTTTTTGCCGGCTTCATCACGGATAAGAGCGTGAACATAAACATCTTTAAAGGGAACATCGCCCATAAAATGGATCCCCATCATCATCATCCGGGCAACCCAGAAGAACAAAATATCGAAGGCGGTTACCAGCACTGAAGTCGGATAAAAAGCTTTCAAAAGGGGGGTTTCTTCCGGCCAACCCATCGTTGAGAAGGGCCATAGCGCTGAGCTGAACCAGGTATCAAGAACATCGGTTTCTTGCACCAGTGTGCCTTCCTTACAGCTGGGACACTCCCTGGGGGTGTCCATGGCAACGATCAATTCGTTGCAGGCTTCACAGGTCCAGGCCGGTATCTGGTGGCCCCACCATATCTGACGGGAGATGCACCAGTCTTTGATATTGTTCATCCATTCAAAATAGGTGGCTTTCCAAACTTCGGGTATAATTCTGGTTTTACCGTCCTCCACTGCCGCAACTGCTTTTTCGGCCAGGGGTTTGGCCCGGACGAACCATTGTCTTGAAAGATTGGGTTCTATCATTGTTTTGCAGCGGTAACAGTGGCCCACACTGTGCCGGTATGGTTCAACCTTCGTCAGTAGACCCTTGTGTTCCAGAGCGTCAATGACGGCCGTTCTGGCCTCAAAGCGATCAAGCCCGGCAAATCTGCCGGCATCCGCGGTCATGAGGCCGTCGTCTCCAATAACTTTTATGCTGGGCAGATCATGCCGGCCGGCTATTTCAAAATCGTTTGGATCATGGGCGGGAGTAACTTTGAGGGCCCCGGTTCCAAAGGTCATATCAACGTATTTATCCTGAATAATAGGGATGGATCGGTCCATCAGTGGCAGAATGACTTTCTGAGACACGGTTTTATGGTAGCGGGTGTCATCCGGGTTTACGGCTACGGCCGTGTCGCCCAACATGGTTTCAGGACGGGTTGTTGCAACCACCACGGCCTCATTTCCGTCTTCAAAGGGATACCGGATGTAATACAGGTTTCCCTCGATCTCCTCATGCTCCACTTCAAGATCCGCCAGGGCGGTGTGGCAACGATGGCACCAGTTAATGATGTAATTGCCGCGATAAATCAGGCCTTCCTGATATAGCTGGACAAAGACTTTGCGTACCGCTCTGGACAAACCTTTATCCATGGTAAAACGCTCTCTTTGCCAGTCACAGGAAGCCCCCAGGCGTTTGAGCTGGTTAATAATAGCGTTGCCATACTTTTCTTTCCAGGTCCAGACTGCCTCAATAAACTTTTCTCTTCCCAGCTGGTGGCGATCGGTGCCCTCCAGGGCCAGTCGCCTTTCCACGACATTCTGGGTCGCTATACCGGCATGGTCCGTTCCCGGCATCCACAAAACATTATTGCCGCGCAGTCGCCGGTAACGGCACAATATGTCCTGCAAGGTGTTGTTTAAGGCATGTCCCATATGCAAGACGCCGGTGACATTGGGTGGGGGGATTACGATTGAGTAACTTTTGGATTTGTCATCTTCGACAGCCGCAAACAGATTCTGGTCTTCCCAATAGGCATACCATCGCTTTTCTACTCCATGTGGCTCGTACGCCTTATCGAGTAAGTCGGACGTCATAAAACCCCACTTTCCAATATTGGACCGCTACTTTTATAAATTAGAGCGAATACTTCGGGTCATCAGAATACCCTGGCGGCCGCCCCCAATTGATCTGGCTTAAAATTGAAAAAGGGGATTATAAAATAATCCCCATCGAGAATGCTCCCGAGTAACAGGCTGACATTAGAAGCTATCTCAAAAATGTCTTTTGGCCCAATGTCGTTGTTGGTGCCTCGTTTCAAATCCTCGAAATACTCAAGTATTTCTCCGGTTTGAAACTCAGCCCCGCCGCGCTTGTCCCGGCCTAGCCGTTAGGCGAAGACGGAACCTTGAACCAAAATCCTATTTTTGAGATGGCTTCTAGATTTTGGATACTGCCGCCCGATTCCAGTGAATTCTATTCTTTCTTATACATCACCGGATGTCTCGTCAAGCAAAATATTTTTTAATCTATTTATTTCTTTGGTGACTGTTTTTTCAATAACCTGAACCAGAACACCTTCAATCTTTTCAGCAAACATCTTTTTAACAACCCGCTCTACTGCAAGTTCAAGCTGTTCTGGAGAGATCGAACTGATATCCGTAGAAACATCTTGCTCCAGTGAATCTATCTCTAATCGATTTTCAGTCGCCGGATCCTGAACCTTAATGGTTATGGGATCAGACTGTTTGTGTAAGGCCGAATCCTCGACTGTATCGAATTGAGAAATCTCATCCAGGATCTCTTGGGTTTTATAGATATCGTCCGGTTCTTCCGGCTGCGTCCAATCCCCGGAGGGCTCTGTTTCTGAATCGAGGGTCATTCCCAAAGAGTCTGCAAAGCTCTCTTCTTTTTCAAAATCCAATCCTAGTTCCTCTTCGCGGGTATCGTCATTGCGATCTGCGGGCTCCTCAGCGGCCATCGGCGGTTTTTCGGATTGCTGCTGATCAAGGTCTTCTTCTGCGAACTTGCTTTCAACCCCTTCAACGACAGTATCTTCCGCGAGCGTTTCAGCGCTAAGGTCCAGGGATAATTCTTCCTCCCGGGCGCCGGTGGCATCTTCAAACTGGGTCGTATCGGCCTGAGGGTCAGCATCAAGACCCAGATTTAGTTCTTCATCGATGATATCCCTGTCTGAGTCCGTGAGCTCCAAATTATCCGCGGGCGTATCTTCGAACTGCTCTGACGGTTCAGAGGGTGTTTGGGCGGCATTCTGCGTATTTGCCGTGTCATCCACAATTTCGTCGTCCAGGTCCAGCACAGATTCCTGATTCAAGCTTTCCTGATCAGGGGTGAGTTCAACCGTATCTGCCTGGCCGGCATCTTTAACCTCGAGGTTTAATTCTCCCAGTTCTTTATCGATGGTTTCGCTATCCAAATCCGTTAGTTCCATCGTATCCGATTCATCCATCTGGGTTTCAACCGAATTTATTTCTTCAACCTCGGCCTGACCGTCCAGGTCAGCAACCCCGAAAGGTTCTTCCAGGGGCTTGTCCGCTTCGATCATGTTCGAAATTGCATCAGGTTTCTGATTTGCAGTATCTTTCAACCCGGTAGTGTCTTCCAATGCCGCCGAATCCAAATCTAAACTGAGTTCGTCGGCAATCGCCTCGCGATCTGAATCCGTGAGTTCCAGAACTTCTGCGTCACTGGCCTCCTCAACCACGGGACCTTGCTCTGAAGGCTGGATTGGCGAATCGTCCACCATATCCTCAATATCCATAATATCTTCTTCCCCTGCAGATGTTTCGTCGGCAAAGTCATCGAGGTCTATAATATCTTCAGCCGGTGGCGGGGATTCTGCCGCGATATCGCTCAGTTCGGTCATTCCTTTATCCATCCCGGGTGGTTCATCGAGCGTATCTGTTAAATCCATAATGTCTTCGTCTTCTTCGATGGGTATATCAGCCACCTCGGACAGATCAATTATTTCTTCATCGTCACCGCCGCCGGATATATCAGAGACATCCGTCAGTTCGACGATTTCGTCGTCGGGTGTTTTTAATACCTCATCTGCGAGTTCAAGGATCTCTTCGTCTTGCAGTTGGCCTTCAAATTGATTTGTTTTTTTGGGTTTATTTTTTTCCGGCATGTTACCCTCATTTCTCACATTTTAGTACGCAATTAATGAATTTTAAAAATAAATTTAACACTTTAAGATTATCACAGGGTACAAAAGGTGTCAAGAAATTTGCTTTTACGTTTTTGCGGTAAAAAAAGATTTACAGAGCAGCTGCTTAAATTATACATATAATTTATGCGCTATTTTTTTATCAAAGATCCAAAAGCGGCAGGGACTCCATCCTTTCTCAAAGGATCAGATGCCAGACACATAAAAAATGTGTTGCGACTGAAGCCGGGCGCTAAAGTCGGACTGTTCGATGGACAGGGCCTGGAGTATTCAGCCCGGATTGTCGCGTTTTCCGGCAATGATGTTGAACTTGAAATTTTGCAAAGCTTTCCGTCTGTTTCGGAATCTAATATAGGTATTATCGTGGCCCAGGCGTATCTCAAGGAAAGGAAAATGGACGGTCTTGTCAGACAGCTCACCGAGCTTGGTGTTACGAAATGGATACCGTTTTTTTCTGAAAGATCGGTTCCCAGACCTGATGGCTCGCGCCTGGCCAACCGCAGAAAGAGGTGGATAAAGATCACCCGGGAGACACTCAAGCAGAGCCGGAGAGGTCGCGTTATGGAAATCGGCAATGCGGTCTCCTTCGAAAAGATACTTAAACCTGCATGCGATTGTGATTTGAAGATTGTTTTTTGGGAAAATGAATCAAAACCTTTTACCTTAAAGGATTTCCAGGCGCCTGATTATGCGCCCAGGCAAATTTTGGTAATGCTGGGACCCGAGGGCGGCTTTAGCGCCTCTGAAATCGACAGGGTAACCGTGCATGGATTTACAACCGTGAGCCTGGGTCCGCGAATATTGAGAGCCGAAACAGCCACCCTGGCGGCTGTCACCCTGGTGCAATATCTTTTCGGGGACATGGGAAAAAAATCTTGACAAAGATTTGAGGTTCCATGTAGATACTGATGTCTAAATTAAATGACAGGGCCGAGGTAGCTCAGTCGGTAGAGCAGGGGACTGAAAATCCCCGTGTCGGCAGTTCGATTCTGTCCCTCGGCACCATTTTAATCAAAAGCCTGCTATTTTCA
>CAMYNZ010000277.1 GCA_947259865.1 uncultured Desulfobacterales bacterium
CGTCGCCATCGCCGCCGCCTCGCCGCACCGCGAGGCCGCCTTCGAGGCGGCGCGCGCGGCGCTCGAGCGGCTCAAGCGCGAAACGCCGATCTGGAAGCGCGAGAGCTACGCCGACGGCGGCTCGGCCTGGCGCGAAGAGGAGCCGCTGGTCACGTCCCGGTAGCGGCGGCCGAATCCAGCCAGCGGCGAAAGCCGATCTCGAGGTCCTGCCAGTCGGTGCCGAGCCGCGCGAGCAGCAGCTCGGCCTCGAGCCGCTCCCCCGCCGCCACCGCGGCGAGAAACGAGCGGAATCCGCCGCCGCCCGACGTCGCCCGGTCGCTCAACAGATAGCGCACCCAGAAGGCGCTCAGCGAGTAGTGGAGCTGGAAGCGGTCTTCCGCCTGGAAGCTCTCCCGGTCGAGCGCCACCAGCTCTGCGAAGCTCGGCAGCTCGCCCCGCCGCATGGTGTTGCGCACCGCGTCCAGGTGCATGCGGCCGCCGCCGAGCACGATGTGCTGGCCGCTGCCGCCGGTGAACCCGCCGACGGTCCCCGGCTCCAGTGTCCCGTCCTCCGCGATCCGCGACATGCCCAGCTCTTCGGCCAGGCCCTCGTCGATCCACGACGGCAGCGCGGGGCCCAGAAACCGCCGGTTGAGCAGGTGGACCAGCTCGTGCACCAGGATCGCCCGCACGTGCGCCGGCTCCCGGTCGCCGCGGGCCAGCGCCACGAAGCCTCGCCCCGGCGAGGCGAAGGCGTCCCGGCGGCTCTCCGGCGAGACCCGGGTGCGGAAGATGAGATAGGCGCCCTGGGAGTCGAAGAGCAGAATCGTCTCGCGCGCCTCGCCGACCGGCCGCAGCCCGGTGCGCGCGGCGTACAGGCGATCCAGCTGGCCGGCGAGGCGAGCGCAGCTCGCGACGATCGGGCCGCTGGCGTAGATGTATGACTCCATGCCACCTTTGGTATCACCTTGTTTCTTGGATGACAGGTTGCCGTCTCGAAGAGTTGATTAAAAAGCCCCTGGCCGGATTAATAGAGACCCCTTCAGTGCCCGCCGTCGAACCTCATGGCCATGACGGGGATGCTGCGGGCTTTATCCCTGCCTTTTTGGTTGCCCGCAAAGGACAACGAACCAGGATAACGGTCAACAGCGGGACCATTAGCTACAAGGGCAAAAGGTCAGAAATCACGTTTATCGCTAAAAACGCCGAGTCGCTTGAAACAGTGGACCAAATCCATAAAACCCGCAAACTCGAATCCATTGCAGCGCTTTCCGGCGGCATCGCCCATGATTACAATAATTTGCTCACCGTAATTATTGGCAATATTTCGCTCATACAGTCCTATATGGATTCCGAGGATATTATCTATCGAATGTTAAGTGAAGCCTATGAAGCCTCTATGATCGCCAAAAGCTTGACCCAGAAACTCATCACCTTTTCCAAGGGAGGGGCGCCCATAAAAGAAACGGCCGCCATTTCACCCCTGGTGAGGAGCGCCACGGAATTTACCCTGAGCGGCTCGAATATTAGATGCGAATTCTTTATTCCGGATAATCTTTATCTGGTCGAAATTGATAAAACGCAGATCGGTCAAGCCATTCATAATCTTGTAATGAATGCCAGGGAAGCCATGCCGCAAGGAGGTACCATAACTGTCAATGCTGAAAACGTTATTGTCCCCCGAAAGACACGCAGCCTCAATAAGGGAAGGCATGTTAAGATTTCCGTTTCTGACCAGGGGGTCGGTATCCCCGCCGAAAACCTCGATAAAATATTTGACCCCTATTTCTCAACCAAGCAGAGAGGAACCCAAAAAGGAATGGGTCTGGGGCTGTCAATCTGCCACTCCATCATAGAAAAGCACAGCGGCGATGTGATGGTGGAATCCAGGGTTGGTGCGGGGACAATCGTCTCTGTTCTGCTGCCCGCTTCAGCCGAAAAAAAGCTAGCAGAGAAAACGGCCGATATTGTCAGCCAAAAGACGCCGGTTCCCGGCAGGGGGCGAATCCTGGTGATGGATGATGAAAAAATGATTGTAAAACTTACCAGCCTGATATTAAACCGATTGGGTTACGAGGCAGAATTCGCGGCCGACGGTTCGGAGGCTATCCAGATGTATAAAGCCGCCCTGGAAACAGACCGGCCCTATGACGCGGTTATACTGGATTTGACTGTTCGGGGCGGTATGGGTGGCAAGGAAACCATCCGCAATCTGATCACCCTGCACCCGGATGTCAAAGGCATCGTCTCCAGCGGCTACTCTGATGACCCGGTGATGGAAGATTACCAAAAATATGGGTTTAAAGGGGTTGTCGTAAAACCATTTAGTATCTACGAATTGAGCGAAAGCCTGAACCATGTACTCGTGGGCTAGAAGCGTTAATCTCTGGTCTGCTGAATCTGCACTTCAAAAATGCCCGCCGCTTGTCCGGGCATCTTCTCCAAATGATTCCCAAACGTGGTCCAATTATGAACCCCCTCCAAAGCGTCCGTTCAGATGAGTTGCAAAAAAAAAAATTCTTGGATAATATCAACGTCAAACGGTTCCAGGAGCCTTTTTAAAAATTGTGTTCCAGCCCTATAATTAGAGCACCCTATGAATATCCAGCTGAAGAAAAGATTATTTAAAGATGGCATTCGTAACCGCAAATCAATACGGATCCTGACGATTTTATTGTCATTGGCGATAATCAGCGGCGCAATTGCGGGTGCAATTTTAGGCCTGACCCACGATCTGCCTCAGATTCGATCCCTGGAATCTTTTACACCCACCGCCGTTACGCGTCTGTACTCTGTCGATAAGATATTGCTGGCTGAAGTATTTATAGAAAAAAGGGATCCGGTCCCATTGAAGATTATTCCCCATTACTTGAAGGCAGCCCTGATTGCCACCGAAGACCGAAAATTCTACAGTCACAGCGGAGTGGATTTGAAGGCTATTTTCAGAGCGATTGTGAAGGATATTTGGGCGGGTGAATTCGTTGAAGGCGCCAGCACCATCACCCAGCAACTGGCCAAAACACTATTTCTGACACCCCGCAAAACAATTGTCCGGAAAATCAAGGAAGCCCTGTTGGCCTTCCAGTTGGAGCGGCGTTACACAAAGGATGAAATCCTAGAATTTTATCTCAATCAGGTGTACTTCGGCAGCGGGGCCTACGGCGTAGAATCGGCTGCCAGAGTGTTCTTCGGCAAACCTGTCGAAGAAATGAGTCTGCCCGAATGCGCCCTGGTGGCGGGTATGCCTAAATCACCGTCTCGTTTTTCTCCCCTGGTGAATCCGACCCTGGCCACAAAACGCAGAAATTTGGTTTTAAAGCAGATGGCAGAAACGGCTATCATCCCCCCGGCCATGTACAACCAGGCGATCGCGGAGCCGTTGCAGCTGGCAGATCAAAATATGAATTTGGACAAAGGTCCTTATTTTGTCGAGTATGTAAAAAAGCACCTGGAAAATATAATCGGCCCGGCCGTTATTTATAAAGGTGGGTTGAATGTATATACAACCCTTGCGGTCGATTTGCAGCAAGCTGCCGAACAGGCGATCACAAACGGATTGCTGGCGCTTGAAACCCGAATGAAATGGAACAAAATTACGGATCCAGATCCCCAGGGGGCGCTCATTGCGCTGGATGTGACATCCGGGGGCATACTGGCCATGGTGGGCGGTAAGGATTTTAGCACCAGCCCTTTCAACCGGGCTACCACCGCACGCAGGCAACCGGGTTCCGCCTTTAAACCGGTGGTTTACGCTTATGCCGTTGAACAAGGATTCTCCCAGAACAAGTTGATTCTGGATGCTCCGGTGGTATTTAAGGGCGCCAAGAAGGGTCAGGATTGGAAACCGCAAAACTTTACAAAAAAGTTTCAGGGAGAAATGACGCTCAGAAAAGCGTTGACGCTTTCAAAAAATATCCCGGCCGTTCGACTGATCGAGATGCTGGGCCCGGCGCCGGTGGCACAATTTGGATATTCGTTGGGAATCGAATCAACCCTTTCACCAAACCTTGCTCTGGCGCTGGGATCATCGGAGGTGACCCTGATGGATTTAACTGCCGCATATGCGGTGTTTCCCAACGGGGGGCAATGGATTAAGCCCTTTGCGGTGATGGAAGTTATTGATCACCGGGGAAGAGTCATCTGGCGTGCAAAACCTCACAAAAAGGCGGTTATGTCCCGTTCGGGAGCTGCCATCATGACCAATATGCTAAGAGGCGTTATTCAGGAAGGCACCGGTAAAAAAGCCCGCGCACTGGGACGACCCCTGGCCGGTAAAACCGGTACGACCAACCAATTCAAAGATGCACTTTTTATCGGCTTTTCACCGTCGATAACCACCGGGGTTTGGGTCGGACAGGATACATCCGAACCTTTGGGAAACCTTGAAACCGGCGCCAGAGCGGCCCTTCCCATCTGGATGGATTTTATGAAGACCGCACTTTCAAAACACCCCTATCAATATTTTGATATTCCGGATGATGTCGTTCAGGTGGTCATGGATCCAAATAACGGCTTACCGTCGGCCAAAGACAATCCCGGCGCAGTTGTGGCTTTATTTAAAAAGGGGACCGAACCCAGATAATTCCGCCTATTTCCTTTTCTGATTTCCTTCTGCTTCACAACAGCCTTCAAAATAACCGAAAAAACGCGAGTTTTTGTTTGCAAATTCATTCATTTTTTGAGATAATACAGATACTTATTAAATGAATGCAATTGATTACCCCTATTTTATAGTAAACATTATGCAGAACTTATTTTTTAAATTGATCCTTTTTGTTTTTGCAACCGCTTCATTGGTGATTCTTCCCCGGCTTACCTTGGGTGCCAGCGGTCCATATTACTATCTGCATGTTGAGTCCTTCCGTGCCGAAAAAAGCGCTCGCATATCGGTTAAAAACTTCCAAAGCAAAGGGATGAAGGCGGCCGTCAAAAAAGAAAGGGTGGCAAAATTAGGCGATTGGTATCGCGTGTATATCGGGCCTTTTCCGTCGCGGCAGGCAGCAAAGCAACAAGCTGCCGATTTGAAAAAAAAAGGTATTATCGAATACGCAGCGATTAAAAGACAGGATACGCCCGTCGGCACCAGCGCTGCCATCCAGCCGCCGCCGGTAAAGAAAAAAGTCAAAACCTCACCCCAAAAACCGGTGGGCACGCCCCGGCAGCCGCAACCGGCTGCCAGAACCGCTCAACCGCCCCCCC
>CAMYNZ010000278.1:0-4200 GCA_947259865.1 uncultured Desulfobacterales bacterium
ATTCGACAGATTGTTGCGTCTATGTGTTCTGAAAGGGGACAAATTCCCCTCACGTGCAACGCATAATCTAACAGAGAATGGAGGACCACATGAAACTAAGACCGTTTATTATTATTTTGGCCATAGTGTTGGCATTCGGACTACCATTTATTTCAATACCAGATGTAGAATCTGCCATCATGGGCATGGGACTCTCAGGCATCATATGCCGAGATGGAACAGAGAGTGAGACCGGTTGGGACTGTCCGATAGGAGTGACGTAGCCCGGTTTGGAAAGGGAGCCATTACAGTCCCCAGCAGAAGTAGAAGCTACCGTCATGGGACTCTTAAAGATCATATGCCGAGATGGAACAGAGAGTGAGGACGGGTGGGACTGTCCGATAGGAGGGACGGTGCCCTATATCGAGACGAAGTGATTAGATGTGCTAATAGCACGGATAGGCATATTTAGATAAATTTGGCAACATGGGCCGCATCACGACTCAACGCAGTAGGCACAAGCCTGTACGCATGCAAGGGCACCTACCTTAGGGCATTCAGCGGTGCGGATCATGTTGGTGTCTTGGGCTGCGGTTGCCCCCTGCGGTCTGTATCTCCAGATTGAAATCTCAGCCCAGACAAGCCGTCTCTGCTCGGGCGTGACACTTTAACGCACCCTGAGTGAGATTCCAGCTCTTGTCCACCGGACCCAGCGTTGCACGTACAATCCGAGTCGGGCGGAGGCAATGGCCTCCCCCGGCTCTTGCTCGTAAAGCCGGATGTGATGCCTTCTATCTTGAAAAATTGAAGCTATAAAATCTTTAAGACTACGCTTTGAAATCATCTATCCGAGACCTGTGCTATCTGCGATAGATCAAAGGTTTTATGAGGTTTCAAAAACCTGCACTAGCTCCAACAGATGACAGATTATTAATGCCATAAAATTGCTGTGATATCGTCAAAAAAACATGATGTCCACAAGTAGCCCCTTACCTTGTAGACTCTCAATAGATGTGGACTTTTGCATTTTTGCAGATATTGGCAAGTGATCACAGGTTTTGATAAGCCCGATTTTTATGTGATCGCCATGACATATCGCAGGTTTTCTTAGACTTAAGGTAGTCTCAATATGTATCTCAACAAATGCCAGGTATGAAATATGGAATGGCTATCTTTAAAACGATCATGTCTTGATATTTACAGTTCAAGTTTGATATCTATTCGTTTTAATAGATTTCATGCCGTGGCGAGAAACCACAAGTTTGATTAATGAGTTTTTCACAGGATGAACGAGTACCAAAGAAGCCCTAAGATCCCCGAGGCTGTTATTACTGAAATGATGCCGATCTTAAACCATTGAGTTGCGACAAATGCACCCAGGCCGATGACAGCCGCAAACCAGTTAAAAGCGCCATCAACTGGGATAAGCACCTGAAGTCCAAACCAAACGGCAAGATTTAGAATGACTCCCACAACTGCAGCTGTAATGCTCGAAAGGGCGGAAGATAATTTGGCATTGCCGCGAAACTTTTCAATGTAAGGGCCACCGAGAAAAATGAACAAAAAACATGGAAGGAAAGTAAAATAAGTTGCAACCAGTGAGCCCACCAATCCACCCATTACCGGCCTCAAGTCTCCCGAATTATTCCATCCAGCCATGAACCCAACAAATTGGACCACCATAATTAATGGCCCTGGGGTGGTCTCAGCCAAGCCCAAACCATCGATCATCTGGGAACCTGTAAGCCAGGCATATTGCTCGACGCCTGCTTGGGCGATATATGCTAAAACCGCATACGCACCACCAAAGGTTAAAAATGCCGCCTTTGTGAAAAAAAGCGCCTCTGTATAGAAAACATGGTGGGCTGTGTTAAAATACAACATCACGACAGGCGCTATCCAAAGCAGAATAAATGCGCCCATGATGAACCAATTTCGCCTGGTTGACGTATCAGTGTGGCACACCAAAGAGTCCTCACAGATCTTGACGTATCCCGCTTCAAAATCCCCGGCATCTTTACCTTTAATGATATCAAATTGGGCAGGCAGCAAATAACTTCCGACTAATCCAATAATAACCGCTCCGAGAACAATGGCAGGAAATGGTATCTTTAGAAAGTAAATTGCGATAAATGACATCGCAGCGATGCTTATCATTATGCCGTTTTTAAGCGCTTTTTTGCCGATTTTGATAACCGCAGCGACAACAATTGCCATAATTGCCGCCTTCAGACCATTGAACACCGAGACCACCCAGGGAATAGTGCCATATGCGGCATAGATATAACTCAGTCCGAACAGAATGAAGATGGACGGAATGACAAAAAATGCACCGGCCACAATTCCGCCAGGTAACCGATGTAGCAGCCAGCCGATGTATGTGGCCAACTGCTGTGCCTCAGGACCTGGCAGCAGCATACAATAGTTTAAGGCATTTAAAAAGCGCTCGTTGCTGATCCATTTCTTTTGTTCGACCAGTTCATGATGCATGATCGAGATTTGTCCGGCAGGTCCGCCAAAGCTTATGAAACCAAGTTTGATCCAAAATTTTATCGCCTGCCAGAAAGATGGATGCGGTATATGAGCTCCCACCATATGTTCATCCAAAGCCTGTGTATTTATTTTATTTCTATCCGTCATTTCGGTTTCTTCCTATCTTTATCCGGTAACAATCTTTAATCTTAATCATTTAAAAATGTATTGAAAAGTGCCTGCAGGCGAAAAAAAAGATGTTGCATTGAAACGAAACGAATGGGTGGATGCAGAAAAAGATCGCAGAATTAGAACAAAAAGCATGGATTGAAGCAAACATTCCACGCTTTTCTTATTTGCCCGGACACCCAAGATATCTTTGGAATCCAGTATAAAAACTGAGGTATCCCCAACTAAAGTGCAACTTGGTGAACCTTTGGTTACTGCTATCGATCACTGGGTCTCTACCATTTATATATTCAGTTTCGTATGATGATATCCGAAGTTATGGTTCAGTAAAAATTCAGTCGATTTAAGCGAGTGGCCAGTTGCCGGTTTACACACTAAGGCTACATTCCTATCGTTTCCGATCATTTTATGGGTTTAAGCGTGTTGGGAATTCGATGCTGAAATCGACTCAACCAGATCTGATCAATCCGGTGGGGTGTTTGCCGCGGTTGAATTCGGATCTTGTGATCGCCGGAATGAGTTAATTCGATAGCGACAGGATCATCGGTATCGCTGGCCCAACCATAGACGCCTGCGGGGTGGACATCCAACCAATTCCCGAGCCGGACACTACGGGTGCGGGTTCCGATCTGATCATCCACCTGCAACCAGACCGAATCTGTATAGCCGCTGTTTATGTCGCTTTTACCTCTTAACCAGACCGTGTAGCGACCCGCCGGTGCTGAAAAACGCATGTCAACATATACCTTTGGTTGCGATTCTACCCGTTGATTCGCTCCTGAGGAAAACTCGATGGCCTGGCCGATTGAAGCATCTACGTCATCGACTACACGAACACCTGTTGAGGACCGATCTGTTATCGATTCGGCGTTTAAAATAATATCCTGTTCGGAATCATACATCAATGGCATTGGAGAGCGGTACTGGCTTTCGCCGGTGATTTGATTGACGACTGCAAAAACGATTAAACCAATATAGAGCACATTCAAGATAACCAAAGCGGTCTTTTTCCGAAAGATATCGAAAAATGGATTGGCCGTCTTCATTCCGAACAAAAAGCGGAACAGCTCTATTTTCCGAATAATTAGTATATAAAGTGCCATGATGATGATAAAAGAACTGGTAAAAACAATCGCCCATTTTAGGACATCATGAATCTCCCAGGTCACTATAAAATAACCGACAACCAACAAGACTGTCTGGTGCAAAATAAAAAATGGCAAAACACCTTCATTGGCATATCGCAGTATGGGACGATCGAAAGCCAGAAAACGCATACCAAATCCAAGAATGGCAAATAGCCAACTCCAAGCACTGAAAAAGGAGAGTAGCGCATAAATCCAATCGCTGCTCCAGGCCGGGAAAACCACACGTGACGGGCCAAACAACTGGTATAGGTATATGGTTGATAAAATCAGTCCCAGCAAAAGAGAAATCCAGCGCATCTTTGTAATATGCTGTTGGAGTCGATCACTGGATACAATCATAAAGCCGGAAATTAGAAACCAGAAATAATACAGAAACCCCCAACCGCCGGAGCCGACAGCCAGAACTTCCTTT
>CAMYNZ010000278.1:4219-11302 GCA_947259865.1 uncultured Desulfobacterales bacterium
CGCCCGTTTCCCTTTAACCACAAAAATAAGCGATAACAGATCAGGCTGTATAAAAACAAAAAGAACAGATACCATAGATGCATCCCGTGAAATGCAAAATTCCCCGGCATGTTTACCGCCAAATACACACCGTTGAAATATCCGGGTAAAAATGAAAAGAAGGATCCTGAGAATTGACCGTGAGTCAAACGCTCCAGATATACTTGTAACGCACTGTGTGTAATTGACGCGATAAGAACCGGAATCATCAGTCTCAAAAACTTATCGATGTAGAATCTCGACCAACTGCCGGATTTGCCGATTGCATGAAACAAGCTCGCGCCGGAGATGATGAAAAAAAGCGGCATCATCCAACGGGTGGCAAAAAGGTTCCAGATTTCCACCCAGACGTAAGTATTGACATTCTTAACATGCCAATCACCCAGATTGAAAAATCGCGTGCTGTGATAAAGAAGAACGACCAAAATGGCCAATACGCGAAGCCAATCAAGCTCATACCTCCTGTTTGATGCAACTTTACTCATCTGAAACCTCATAGAAATTAGGGGACGGGTATTGATATATTGATATCTGCTATTTAACCAGCTCAAGCCCCTGCTCGGCCACAATCTTTTCGCCTCGCCGGACTGATTGACTTGCTGTCGGCTGTGAAATACCCAGGCGTTTGGATAGTTCCCGCGTGCTAATACCCAACTCCCTGGCAGCCCAATAACACAGTAAACTACGCGCTTTAACAGTATTCGGATAGCTTCCCGGCCGGATCACGGCCGCTTCTTCCACATCTATTAGCTGAGCCACTTTTTGCACTAACCAGCTAAAATCATATCCTTTTGCCTGGTAATCATATTGACGTTCTAGCCGCTCTTGACTGTTTTTTAAAACGCTTTCAACAAAATCACCATCACCGAGGATGCGTTCATCGCCCTTGATCCGATCACCGGCGCCACGTAATGCTTTTACCACCGACCAGCCTCCCAAACTTCGAATCAATCCCCCACCGACCAAATCTGATCTCTTGCCTCGGTCGATTCCTTTTTTCACAAATTCGCCATAGCGCCGGCGAGCCCTTGGTATTCTGCTATCGAATAGAGCTAAAACATAATTGATATCCTGCCAATCGTTTTTGCGTTTAGCCAGCAAAAAGCTATGTCCGCAATAGGCAAAGCGTCCTAATTGTTTGTAATCTGCAACAAGTTCTGATCGTAAGGGGTTTAAGTGAATGTAACGCACCAATTCCAGTAGATAAGGATCTTCTTGACATAATATGGATTTGTATCGATTCTGAAAAAGGTGACCGTGGCGGCGATGTCGCCTGTTGAACCTGACAGCATGACTTGTGAGGAGACGTCTCATCACCGTGGATAATGACGTTTGACCCGTTCGCAACAATAAGTGCACATGGTTTGGCAAAAGGGCCCATGCAAAACAGGGTGTCTGGGTTTCTTTTAATAGGGTCCCGAGTCGATCAACAAAAGAATTTCGGTCCGTGTTATCCAGGAAAATTTTCCGCCGCTCAATTCCTCTCACCATTATATGGTGAATGGCACCGGGCGCATCTATGCGGGCTTTGCGAGGCATGATCAAATTGATTAGCCAAACGGTTGAAAGCTGTCAATCAATATATCAATCCCCGTCCCCTAATTTCCGTCCTTGAGCTGGTTAAATAGTAGATATCAATATATCAATACCCGTCCCCTAATTCTTTGAATTTGAAGTCACCGAATTCACCAGTAAAAAGGAGGGGTCAAAGCTTCCTTAACCATTTTCGTATCACGACCCACCCACTCCATAAGCATCCATGAGAAAGTCCATATCACTTTGAGAATATGTCTCCTTGGGATTTTTCTTTACCTCTTTGGGATGCTCAACCTCTTCAATCATCACCTCTGGGGCTTGTTCCTTATAATACTGATTGACCGCGGGCTTTTCAAAAAGAGCAAGCAACGAGATCAAAACGATGATACTTATGATCAATATGATATATCTCATAATGATGGGTTGATCTCTTTTTTATCAATTAAGGCCGGAATTGATTTCAAAGGAACGTTTATAATTTCGATGTCTTCGCCTTCATCGGGACTGGATTTGCTGACCTTTTCGGCATCCCGGGCCACAAAAAAGAAGCATTGATTGGTCAGCACGGCAGGCTGAGGATAGCATTCTCCGAGAAAATCGAATTTTAAGGCCCGATAACCGGTTTCTTCTAAAAGCTCCCGTTGGGCCGCCACCTCCGGGCAATCATCTTCAGGGTCCACCAGACCGCCGGGCAATTCCAGACATACCTGCTCGATCCCATGCCGATATTGACGCACCATAATCACCTCTTCATCCCGGGTCAGAGGTAAAACGAGTACCCAGGCCGGAAACCGGAGTGCCAGAACATCACTGATCACGCCCGTCCTGGGCGAGCGCACCTGCTTTTTTTGCACCTGTAAAATTTGATAATCGTTAACCAGCTCGCGTTTTAGAATTTCCCACTTCTGGATCATAAAGATTTTTCCTTTTTTAGGTATTTTAGGGATTTCAGAGACCGGGGTGTTTTTTTTAAGACAAGATGAACACTCAGGTGTTTCTAAATGGCAAAAGGTTGCTCCCGCTTGGAAAGGCAAACGACGGTGTTAGTTATTGGGAGAGTAAATATTTTAACCGGCAGGCGGCAAATTGTCAGGGAGTTGCCGTTGCCTGGCACGGCAGGCGATAACATGGCATCTTGTCTTAAAAAAAATATCCCGACCCCTGAGGTATTTCGAATTCCGCTTCACTTTCTCTGGGAGAGGATTTTGGCCATCATCAATCCGATACCCATTGGATGCATGTCTTCGGACTTTAATTTTCCCAGGGTATCCACAAACGCCTTGGCCGGCGGCGAAAGTACCTGGCCTTTAAGATAGGCAATGCTGACATCCAGATAAACTTTATTACCTTTTAGCGGAACTGCGGCCAATTTTTTATCACCCAGCTCTGCCGCCACCGCTTCCCTTACCACAAAGGAAACCCCCTCTCCGCGCTGCACCAATTGTTTGATAAATTCCGTGTTGCTGGTTTCCATCAGGATATTGGGCGTGCAGGTATCTTTTCTAAATAACTGTTCAACCAGTTTCCGGGTGCCCGAGCCTTTCTCTTTCATGATAAAGGGTTCTCGGGCCAGTTTCGCGAAATTGACCGTTTTTTTATCCGCCAGAGGGTGGTCGGGCGCCACAATGACGGCCATTTCTTCCCGGCTGAAAGGGAAAAAGTTGACCCGGGGATTGTCTTCGGTTTTGGCGATAACAGCCACTTCAATTTTAAAATCAAGCAAACTGTGGATCATATCCAGTGAGCTGCCTTCATTTAATTGAATTTTTATATTCGGATAGTTCTGGTGAAAAGTCGTGATCATGGTGGGCATAAAATAGCGCGCATAGGCCTTGGTTGTGCCAAGGCTGAGCACTCCCCGCTTGAGTTCCCGCATATCATCGATGGCATTTTCTATTTCTTTTTCATACTTGAAGATGGTCTCGGCAAACTCAAATAAAGACCTGCCTTCGTCGGTCAGGTAAATTTTGCGCCCTTTTTTTTTAAAAAGTTTTAAGTTGCAGTATTCTTCGAAAGACTTCACCTGGGCCGTCACGGCCGGCTGGGTGATAAAAAGCTCACCGGCGGCCCTGGTAAAATTCAGATTCTTGGCAGCGTGATAAAAGACCCTGAGCTGGTTAAAATTTAACATAGGACTAGGTTTGATTTTGGATTTTGGATTTTAGATTTTGAAGCTAGATTTTATTTATACTTGAATTTCATCTATAAATAAAACTTATGCATAGCATAAATATAATTAGATTGACAGTTTTTTCCCAATCCTCCATAAATTTTTGAATAACATGTGACTTCAGAATTATGGACCCTTCCCGTTTCATATATTTTAAATTCCGATTCAAACACCAGTTCCTTATCCATTTCTTTTGACCCGGCGGCTTAACACCATATACCCAAGCTGCCCAAAGACAGTTAACCATATCTTTTAACCCCTCTAAATGAAAGGAGAATGAGAATGGCAGACCAAGATACAGGCAGATTTCCAGACCCGCACGAATTTCAGACGCCACCGGAACTTGAAGGCTGGGAAGAAATGTATCCTTCCCACCACCTTTTCTCCCAGGACAGAGCAGAATGGGAAAAAGGTCAATTCTGGTATCAGGACAAAATTCACGCCCCGGAGCCCATGCCGCCGTTGGATTTAATCTTCCAGGAAGCATGGCAAATCTCCCTTTCCCAGTACACCACGCGCGTATTTTGCATACCACCGGCCCAGGGAATCGCGCAAAGAATGGTCGGATGTTACATGTACATTTGTGCCATCCCGCCGCCGCCGGAGGAAATCATCGGGGAAAAAGCGGCCCTGTTTGAAAAACGCGTGTTCTATGTATTTGAGCACTATGATGAGCTGTGGGACAAATGGCTGTCTAAATTTAAAGCTCTTGGTCATGAGATGGCCGCAGTTAAAATTCCGAGTGAGTTACCCAAATTTGTACCCGAAGACCAGGTTATTCCGGCACCCACAGGCTGTTATGCCAGTTATGACCTGATCGAGGCCTTTGACAAGCTGGTCAACCAGATGTTCAAGGGCTGGCAATACCACTTCGAGATGCTCAACCTGACCTACCTGGCCTACCTAATGTTCGCTGATGTGACCCGTAACCTCTTTCCGGGTATCAGTGAAAGTGCCATCGGCAAGATGGTCGCCGGTGCCTATGTTTCGATGTTCCGTCCCGAAGAGGAGCTTTGCCGACTTGCCAGACTGGCCGTTTCGGAAAGCGGCGTAGCGGATGTCCTTAAAAGTGATGCCAACGCAGACCAGAAAATCGCTGAGCTTCAAAAATCATCGGAAGGAAAATATTGGCTGGATGAGTTTGAAAAGGCCAAGGACCCTTGGTTTTACGTATCATGCGGCAGCGGCTGGTTTCATCACGAAGGCAGCTGGCTTACCAATTTAGACATCCCTTACAGTTATATCAAAAGTTATGTGGAAAGAATAGAAAAGGGAGAGACCATCGAGCGGTCTTTGGATGAAATCGAGAAGCAAAGAGACGAAATCGTTACCGAATATCGCAAGTTGATTAAAACCGACGACGACCGCAAGGCTTTCGACAATGCTTACAACACCATCAGAACCATATACCGATATGCAGAAGATCATCTCTTCTGGGTTGAGCACTGGTTCCACACCATCTGGTTCGATAAAATAAGAGAATTGGGCAGCGTTCTGGTCGACAATGGAATGTTGAATGAGGTAGACGATATATTTATGTTTAATCGCTACGAGATTCCGCAACTTCTGACCGAGGTGGCCACCGGCTGGGCTTTGGGTGTGGGAATACCGATGCGCAGCGAAAGTTATAAAAACAAGGCTGCCAAACGTAAAAAAATCCTTGCTGCGGCCGAAAAATGGAATGCTACGCCGGCTTTAGGAGTTCCGCCTGAAGAAGTGGCCGAACCATTTACCATTATGCTTTGGGGCATCACCACCGACAAAGTCAAAGAATGGCTCAAGGGCGTTGAAGGGCCATCAGGCGGAGATGTCTCTGAAATCAAAGGATTTGCTGCTTCGGCCGGTATTGTCGAAGGCCCGGCCCGGGTGCTCAAACTTCTCAAAGACATTGTAAATCTGCAACCGGGTGAGATTCTGGTATGCCCCTCTACCAATCCATCCTGGGCACCTGTATTTACAAATATTAAAGCAACGGTCACTGACATCGGTGGACTGACCAGCCACGCAGCAATCGTCTGCCGGGAGTATGGTGTGCCGTCGGTAACCGGAACCGGCGTAGCGACCTCAGTTATCAAAACCGGTGATATTTTGAAAGTTGACGGTGACACCGGGGTTGTCGAAATCGTCAAAAGAGCAGGATAATCAATTTACGAGGTTTTTCTGAAAAGCATTACCCTTTATCGTAACTCTCGTCATGTAAATTGAGCATTCATTCTGAAACCCCTTCCCTAAAGGGAGGGGGTTTCGGGTGGATGGGTATTGAAAGAGGCAGACATGGACTATATCCTGGATTTTGAAAAACTGGATAAAAATTCAATTCCCATCGTCGGTGGGAAAAATGCCAGTCTGGGTGAGATGATCAAAACTGATATTCGGGTTCCGCCCGGATTTGCCGTAACCACCGATAGCTATTTATTATTTATTACCGAAGCCGGAATCAAAGATAAGATTTTAGATATCGTCTCGGATTTAAGTCCCGATGACGTGGCGGCTCTCAACCAGGCCAGTGCCGACGTGCAGGAATTGATCAAAAACACGGCGATACCCGAGGCTGTGAAAAAGGCCATTACGGACGGGTATGCCCGATTGTGTGAAAAATGCGCCGTTGAATCTGTTCCCGTGGCGGTTCGTTCCAGTGCCACCGCTGAAGATCTGCCAACCGCCAGCTTTGCAGGCCAGCAGGATACCTACCTCTGGATCCAGGGAGCCAATCAGGTTATCACCAAGGTTCAAGATTGCTGGGCCAGTTTGTATACTCCCCGGGCTATCGCCTACCGCAACAAAAACGATTTCCCCCATGAAAAAGTACTCATCAGTGTTGGGGTGCAGAAAATGGTCAACTCAAAAGCAGCCGGTGTAATGTTTACGATTAACCCGACTAATGGAGATATATCCAAAGTGGTCATCGAGGGCAGCTGGGGACTGGGGGAAACCGTGGTTTCCGGATCCGTCAATCCGGATAAATTTGTGGTTGATAAGGTGATGCTGGAAATTAATGAAAGGACCATATCCACCAAACACATAGAATGTGTTTACGATCTGGACAAAGGGGAAACGGTCGACGCGGATGTGGCTGATGAGAGACAGTGCACCTGCTGTCTGGCGGATGATGAAATAAAAGCACTGGTAAAAGCCGCTAAAAATATCGAAAACCACTATGACCGGCCAATGGATATTGAATGGGCTATTGATAAAGATATCTCTTTTCCGGAAAACATGTTTATTGTCCAGGCGCGCCCCGAAACCGTATGGAGCCAGCAAAGGACGAAATCGGTCATCGGCGGCAAAACCGGTCGTCAGCTTTTGATGGAACAGGCCATGAAACGTATCAAAATTCC
>CAMYNZ010000279.1 GCA_947259865.1 uncultured Desulfobacterales bacterium
TATTTGTTTCTTAAAGTTAATAATTAAGATGTGAACCTATACTCTTTGTTTCTTAAAGTTAATAATTAAGATGTGACCCTATACTCCTTTGCTTTCCTAAATTTAGATAAGCGTTTAAAAGGGAACAGCCCTGAATCAATTGCGATAACAATGGTCCAGGGCTGTTTTATCTAAAGAAATTGAAGATTTGCCGACTACTTATTATTTTATCCAGCCCGGCTTTTTGAACTTACCGTGCGGATAGGGCGTAAGCGGTGGATCGGTGTAGATCGGCTGCAACTCACCACCTTGCACCTGGTAGTGCACCACTGGTGCCCCCGCTTGAGCACGCAGGACATTATCCTTATCCCACTTGATTGGACCCAGTTCGCCGACATAACCGTTTTTTTGGATATAAGCGTTTACTGCTTTGAAATTATAAGCATCCCCCACTTTTTCGACTGCATGGGCCCATGCCTTAACGGCGGTATAAGCGATCCAAGCGCCGGCCGGAACCTGATGCTTGTTTAGACGCACGAACTTGTCAACCCAGGCTTGTCCCGCAGCATTGGGCGCCTTGGGTCCAGGCAGCCCGCTAGGCATCTCGCCTACGATACCATCGGCAGACGTACCCAGGGCATTCACCACTTCACGAGGGGTTATGCCCCAACCTAAACTGATGATGGCGTTGGCGGGTTTTTTAAGAAACTGTTGAATGAAGGTGATATTTTCCTGCCCACTAGGAATTTCTATATGGATGAGGGCCGGTTTGATCCTGCGGATCTGGGACAAAATAACGCCCCACTCGTTTGTGCCATATGGCACTGTTTCCCGTTTTTTTACTTTCCAACCGGAATTTTTAAAACTTGCCTCCAGGGTGTCTCCCACTTCAAGACCCCAGGAATCGTCGGTATTGATGATCACGACCTTTTTATTAGGGTATTCGTAGGGCAGCGCCATCAACGCACGAAACATACTCTTGGCCTGCTCGATGCCCACGTCGGTGGTCTGATAAATGTTGTAATATTTTTTGGGATCTTTCTTGAAGATGTCTACAGCCGCCTGGGAGCCGTCGTCAGCAAAGAATGGCGCATCATATTTGCCATAGGCCTGAACATCCTGACCCCATCCGGCCCACCCGGCATGCACGGATGCCACATTCTTTTGGCCGCACAGATAATCGGCCGCTTGCATAACCACTTCCGGCTCAAACCCCTTGGAATCGAAACGGATAATCTCGAGCTGTTTGCCCAGGAGACCACCCGACTCGTTGATCTCGTCAATGGCCATTTTGATGCCCTTGAAATAGTCTGCGCCGGAGCCGGCAGCCCAGCCGGTCATCGGAATCGGAACACCGACCGGTATGGTATCGGCCGCCATAGCCGCGGGGGCAAAAAACAGACAAATCGCCATGACCCATCTAAATAGACTGTTTTTTTTCATGTTGTACCTTTCCTTTCGTTTAAAGTTAGAGCTGTTAGAAGTAAGTATAGCTACACTGTTACCTATGAAATCTTGTTTGTGGCCGCCGCCGACCCTTTTTTTTGCAGGTCCGCATCAGCCGGTGGGTGCATAACTTGCCGAGCGGTTTAGGAAAAGACCCATCACACCGTTCGGAAGCGCCAATACCAAAAATATCACCAAAGCACCCATGGTCACGGCTCGGTATGCGCCCAGCGGAGCCATCAGCTCGCTGCCTGCTACCACCATAAAGGCGCCCAGGATGGAGCCGGGATAATGCCCCAGACCGCCCACCAACATCATGACCATCAATATACTAAACAAGTCCAGATCTAGCATGCGGAAAGAGAGCACCCCGTAGTAATGGCCGTAGTAGGCACCGATAATGCCTGTCAGAAAAGAGGTCAGGGCAAAGACCATCAGCTTATATTTAAAAGCACTGATTCCAAGGCTCATGGCAAAATCCTGGGAATCTTTGAGGGCCAGAAAGGCTGTTCCCCAGTATGATTTTATCGTAAACATGATAATGACCGCGCAGGTGAGGGATACTAAAAGCGTTAAATAGAAAGTGGGGACTATATTAGCGGAACTGAAAGTATAACCGAATATGTTTATGGGGGGAATGGTTAGAAGACCAACGGATCCGCCGGAGCCCAGCGCAATTCCGATTTTACCCCTTAAGGTCGGCTGCAGGGCCAGATGCACGCCAAAGGTCACCAGGGCTATATAGGGCCCGGCCAGCTTTAGACAGGGCAGCCCCACAAGAACACCCATGCCGGCGCTAAACAGACCGGCGATCAGGACGGACAACACCGGTGTCACGTGATATTCGATGGCAAGTATGCCGGAACAGTAGGCGCCCATAACGAAAAAGGCCACTTGGCCAAATGAGAAGATACCCGCGAACCCCATCATTACATCCCAACAAGAGGCCACCACGGCCCATATCAGGCACATGACTAAAATATTCATTATGAATTTAATGTCTCCCACAAAGATGGGCAAAATCGCCATCATCCCATAGGAAACGCCAATTATAATTGCCATATGTTTTAAACGCATGGCCTAATCGCCTTTTCCCATCAAACCTTGAGGCCGCAACGCAAGGGTGGCCAGCAAAAGAATAAAAAGCGCAATTATACCGTAACTCATACCGAACAACCAGCCCACAAAAGCTTCCAGCATACCGATTATGAAGGCGGCGTAAAGGCCTCCGCGGATGGAGCCCATCCCACCAAATGCGGTAACCACCCAGGCCTTGATCATAATGGTGCCGCCGGACATGGGATTTATAAACCACTTCTGGCTCAACAAAATGCCGCCGAAACCAACCATGACCGTTGAGATGGCGAAGGTGGAAGCGAAAATTCGCTCCTTGGGGATACCCACAATTTTAGCCCCGATCGGGTTCTGGGCCACGGCCTGGACGGCCAGGCCGATACGCGTGTTGTTGAGCAACCAACCAAAAAGCAGAATGCCGCCCAGGGACATGAAAAAAATCATAAGGTCCTGGTAGGCGAACACCAGCTGGCCAACTTCAAGCGTCCCCTCCAGGATGGGGGGCAAAGATTTCATGCTCACGCCAAAGACCACCGTATAGAGGCTGGTCAGAAAAAGCGCCAGGCCCAGGGTCAACATCATGACCTTGTTTTCCCAGTCCGCTCGTTTTCTCAAAGGGGCGATCATGAGTTTTTCCAACCCGTACCCCACGGCAAACATCAGCGGCATCACAATAATCAGAACCGCCAGGTACCCGCCGAATTGAAGGCCAAGTCCGAAGATCAAAATCCAGGCAAAATACCCCCCCATGTTAAAAAAATCTCCATAGGCGAAATTAAAGGCCTTGGTTACACCGTAGACCAGGGTCATGCCAACGGCCATCAGAGCATAAACGGAACCGGTGGACAAACCGGCGATAATTACATCGGTGATTTCATACAGCACTAAATTGGTATCTTCACTTATCATCATGCCTCGGGTTTACCTATAGCAAGAAGAAACAGAATTAAGCGATTTTTATCTCGCTTGGAAGCGTTACATACCCAAAAAAATTTCCTTCAGGTGTTCGTTGCTCAACGCCTCGTCTTTATCGCCTTCAAATGAAATTTGACCTTCTTCCATGACATAGATTCTGTCCGCCAGTTCAGCGATTTGAGGAATATTCTGCTCCACCAATAGGACGGTTTTTCCCTGTTCGTTGATCTGTCTGATGATGGAAAAGATCTCATGCCGCAAGCTGGGCTGAAGGCCCAAAGAGGGTTCATCGATACACAGAAAATCAGCATTGGACATCAAGCCTCTTGCCACAGCCAGCATGCGGGCCTCGCCGCCGCTCATGGTTGAGGCAAGCTGTTTGCGGCGTTCCACCAAGCGGGGGAATAGGTCGAATACCCACTCCAGAGTTTGCTTGGTCTGGGCCCGGGCATTTTTAGAGTAGGCGCCCAGCGTGAGGTTTTCCATTACCGTCATATGGGGAAAAAGCTCGCGGTTTTCAGCAATATAGATCAGCCCCAGATTGACAATATTTTCGGTGGCTATGCCGCTGATGGGCTTGTCCTGATAGGTGATGGTACCCTTTATGTTATCCACCAGTCCGCAGATGGATTTTAAAAGCGTACTTTTGCCATGACCGTTTGGCCCCAGCATGACGACGACCTCGCCCTGTTCGACAAAAACGGAAACGTCCAGCAGAACATGCGACTCACCGTAATATGCATTTAAATTACTGACTTTCAGCATCAGCCTTACCCAGATAACATTCGATCACCCTGGGATCGTTGCATACTTTGGCGGGTTCATCCTGGCAGATCATGCGACCGGATTCAATGCACATCAGATTTTCGGTAAGTTCGGTAAGCACCTTCATAAAGTGCTCGATGATAATGATGGTGATTCCAAGGTCCTGGTTGATTTTGGCAATCAATGCCATGAGGCTTTTAATTTCGGTTGCATTGCAACCGGCCATGGGTTCATCCAGCATCAGAATTTTGGGTTTGGTCGCCAGGGACGCGCCAATCATTAGTTTTTTCTTGCCCAACAGGGTTAAAAGACCGGTACTTTGGAAACGTTCCTGTTCAAGATCAACAAAGCGGATCATCTCCTCCACATAGGCAGGATCAAGTCCCCCGACGGCACCGAAGCGGCTACCCACGGAAATGCTTTTCTGCACGCTGAGACTGGGAAAGGTTTGGGGGATCTGGAATGTACGCGCTATCCCGGCTTTGGCAATCCGGTAAGGCGGCATGCCTGTAATATCCCGACCGTCAAACTCGATTTTGCCTTCGTAATTGTAAACTCCGGTGATCAGATTGAAGACAGTAGACTTACCAGCTCCATTGGGCCCTGCGATACCGAATACCTGCCCTTGGTGCACCTCAAAACTAAGATTATCCACCGCTTTCAGTTCACCGAATCGTTTGGTGACATTTAAAGCCTTGAGCATCTTGTATACCTTTTACAAAATAAAGATAACGATCTGCTTTTTCATCTTTTTGTCAAGAATTTGTTGTTATGTCAAGAATGTTGCAAGTAGTAATGGCATTTGCGGGTAAGTGTGACCCGACAGCCTCATACCGGCTTATTTTGTGAAGCGCCTTTCAATGGGTGACACCGTTTCCACGGCTTGTCTGCCTCCGGCACGGCTTGTCTGCCTCCGGCACGGCTTGTCTGCCTCTGGCACGGCTTGTCTGCCTCCGGCACGGCTTGGAGGATACCCGGTGTCAAA
>CAMYNZ010000280.1 GCA_947259865.1 uncultured Desulfobacterales bacterium
TTCGCAAGGCTCCCTAATGCATTCAAACAGCGCACGATTTCGCTGCTGATAATTCATTCCGCTATTATCAAAGGTTGGCAGGAATAACTCCCCGACTCCTTATCTAGTTCGTATGCCGTTCTTCACCGCCGCTGAAATGATCCGAAGGACGAATATGAACGCCTGAAAAAACCGCAGCGGGTAAAATAATGCGCGACTGCTCCCCATTATCCTGCCAAATTCATTTTGCATGACCGCTGAGCGTGGAAAGAGGTTTTCCCGTCCAAACCATATACGGTTTTTTACCCCGTGAATGCAAAACAATGCCATGACCACGGCCAGAATTTCTGAGGGCCGCTCTTGTTGGCTTAAATTCAACAGGAAACGTTCTATTGGGGAGATATCATCTGTCAGGGCTTGCGCGGCTGCATCCGCGGGCAGTGAAAGATCATAAATTTTCTCTAAAAAAAATAGGGTGTAGGCCAACGGTTTTGTCTGCTTCAACTGCTGGGCCCGGTCGACCAGATCTGACACAAACTTCTGGTCACGTGTGCCTATCAAGCGATGGATATCTTCAAGCCAGATCAAGCGTGAATAGTAGTGTTTAAGATAATGCTGAGACAGAAGTAAAATGGTATCGATATCATCCGGTCGTCGAATCCAGCGATGGCCGGTTGCCCATGGCACCGATGATTGCCAGATGGGATCCATCCCCTCCGGAAACAGGGTCGTTCGGCTCCGGATACGATGGGTGTTGAGGGCATTGGTGTGGAGATCTATGACGACGTGGTTTCTTTTAAAACTGCTGGGAAGTTTTTGGTTTTGCTGATAACCCCGACGTTGAAGTAGTTTTGTCAAGCTTGCAAGATCATCCGGACGCACCATCAGGTCAAGATCTTCCATCGGTCGCAGTCCGATCGAGGGATAAACGCTTTTAAGCAGGGAAGCGCCCTTGAGTGTCATAACTTCTATTTTTTCAACGCTGAGAACCTCTTCCAGTTGGTTCAACGCTTCAAGGTGAATGATATTTTGGGCGGCTATGGTCTGGTAAGAATTTTTCAATTCTGCCAGTTGGGCCGCAGGCACCTTTTGACTTTTCAGACACTGATACACAATTCCCGCCAGACCTTCTCGATTTGCGACTTCAGCCAGCCGGCGCCAATGAACATTGGGGGGCAGTTCGGAAAAATCGCCCCGCAGTATGGAGATGAGAACCTGTTTGGGGGGTATGGATTTCTTTGGTCCGGGTGCTGGCAGATAGCCGCGCAAAGTATTTTTGACCCTGAGCCGAATGACGCCGGATGTAAGCCCCAACCGACTTAAGGCAGCATAGACGCGCTTCAAAATTGATCTGGGACCGGAAGTAATCGCGATTAAACGGCGGTCCCGGACAACCATTTCCACCCGGCCTGCCAGACGGGTGAGTGTCAGCGGGCCAGGATCCCAATCGAGCAGGGAGTCGCCTTTGGTAAGCCCCCTGCAGCCAGGCAACAGCTTGATCAAGCGGTGCACCCTGTAAATATTTTCAGGATAGGGCAGGACCACGATATCACCAACCCGATAGTATTCCGGAGGCACCCGTTTGACGACCAGCCGGTCCCCTGGTTTCAGAAACGGATTCATGGAATATCCGCTAAAGGAAATTGTATAATACGAATCCATGTCGTGGGTTGAAAATTGGATCATGTCCGGATTAGTTGTCGTTATTTAATGCAGAATAAACTGTTATCTCCAATTGAACAGGTGTGATCCCAGAGGGTCCAAGGGGTCAAGCCCGCCACAGAGACGGCGGGCTTGGACCCTCTTCTCCAACAAAAGGGGAGAAGAAGCTTATATTTTAACTCAGGGAAGGGCTTTTATTGGATGGGTTTAATTGGGGACGGATTACTTCCTCTGATTTGAACAATGTCTTTTCTTCAAGCATAGGAATAACTACGATAATACCGGCAAAAAACCAGAACGGTTCCATAATACGCACAATGATAAATGTATTGGCCCCGATTGCGTGAAATAGCAGGCCGGCATAGCCGGCAATAAACCCGATGGTAATCCCTTTAAAATAAGAATTTTTGAGTTCGCGTAAATTTGAAAGCGATAACCTCCCGATTGAATAAAGCAGATAAAAAAAAGCCACAAAGCCCACCGCACCGGTTTCGACGAGCACCCGCGGAAATTGAGCATCAACGAAATGGTATCCCGTAACGCCGTACCCCAAAAGCGGATGCCGGGTCCAATCAGCCAGGGCTTCCTTCCAACTCGTGATCCGGGCCGAGGTAGACGTATCCAATCTAACACCACCAATTTGTAACTGATCCCGGTGTTTGGGTTGCGTAAACGTATAGCTGATGCGACCTTTGATCTGAAACGGCAAAAAAAGTGGGCTCACAGCCAATGCAAATAGTATGATCCCGATAACAACCACTCTTTTTTTCATTAAGTAGCCCAGCACAAGCAAAGCCGGTATAAAAGCCAGGTAAGAAGAGCGGGACAGGGTAAAAAGAAAGGGCGGAATAATTGCCACAATCAATCCAATCAGTAAATGCCTGGTGCGCGTTTTTTCAGCCGTTGAAAGCATGCCGGCTGCGATGGCACCCATAAACAACAAATAGCCGCCGAAGGTGTTGGGTTCCCCCGTTTGGCCTTCAAAGGGAGCACTCACGCGCCCTCCCCCGGGAATCTGTAGCATGCCAATCAGGGCGGTAATCAAACAGGTCAGCAGCAGAAAAAAGACAAAACGTTTGATCTGCTCGGCACTCTTTACATGGTTGACCATCATAAAAAAAACAATGAAGTATTCAATATATTTTAGAACGAAGAAAAATCCCGTCTTGGGATTGACCCTGCCGGCAATAATTCCAAAACCGGTGGCTACAATGCAGGCCAGGGCATAAAAAAGGATGGCCCGATTCAGCGGGGTCTTTAAAAACAGACCCAATTCTTTGTTGACTGCATTTTTGGCAAACCAGCTAAAACCGATAATTACCAGCAGAAAATCTTCTAATCGCAGCGTTACCCCTCTGCCCATAGAAGCCCCGTATGTTTTTCCAATTGCAATTTCAGGCGATAATAGCATCGAAAATATCAAGATATACAGCCCCAGTTCAATATTGATAAAGGAAATGCTGAAGATTGCAAATGCCAGGCCGCCCCAGATTAAAACGGACGGGGGGATCTGCGAGGACAAAAATCCCAAAGAGATTGCCAGGATAAAAAAAGATATGCTAAAAAAGATAAATCGCACGGTTAAATCAAATACCTAATTAGATCAGGGGTCGGGGTATTTTTTCCACGACAACGTGCAAAAAAGCTTGACCCCTGAATTAGTAGAGGATGGAGGAGTTGTCTCGTCTCCCAATGATACCAGCGGAATGAATTATCAGCAGCGAAATCGTGCGCTGTTTGAATGTATTAGGGAGCCTTGCGTAAGAACAGGCGGTAACCGAAATGGGGCTTACGGGCAAGCTGCTGATATTACCGCAAACCTAATGTTTAATGCTTAATCGCTGTTCTTGCGATAGGCTCCCTTATGCATGAGTTCGCACGATGCAGTCGCTGATGATTCATGCAGCGACCTACTCCAATAAAACTCCCTGACCCTTCAAATAACCGGCAATGGCTTATTTGATAAGATCTTTCCAAAAAACGCCGATGGCCAGTAAAGCCAGGGCGATGATAATTGCTGCAATTGGCAGATACCGACCGCCGGGGGAAGACTGAACCAAACGCTGCAGGAAATTTTTAATCCCGGCCTTTTCCGTTGGTTTGCCTTCCTTTTCAGGCCCGTAATAATGCTGGGCATGGTATCTAAAATAGTCAGGACCGACCTCCGGTTTAACGTTATTCAGGATAACCCCCAGTACTTTGGCATCGACATTGTCAAGCGTTGATTTCGCCCTTTTCAGCACGCCCCGACCAATTCTTCCGACCGTGTATACCATGACAACACCGTCTACGAGGGGTGCGATTTCAGTGGCATCGGCTACCGGCAAAATAGGGGGAGCATCGATAAAAATGTAGTCGTATTGTTGCCTGACTTCCTTTAAAAAGTCGCGAAAACGTTTTGAGCTTAATATTTCCGTGGGGTTGGGGGGTCGCGTACCGGCTGTCAGGATGTGAAGATTGTCCAGTCCCGGTGTTTTCAATATTTCATCCATCTCAAAATCGCCCAGCATCACATCCGATATATTGTTGATGACCTCTTCCCAATCATAGTTGCCGAGAACATAATCGGTGAGACCGGGTTCTTTGGAAAGACCGAAATTTTTATGGATAAGGGGTTTACGCAAGTCAGCCTCAATCAGCAATACTTTATCACCGGTCTGGGCCACACTGAGCGCCAGATTAACCACATTAAGGGTCTTGCCCTCCTGGACAAAGGAGCTTGTGACTAAAAAAGATTTTCCTTTGTTCTCCAAACTCATAAACTGCAGGTTGGTCCTCAAAGAACGAAAGGCTTCAGCGGCTAAAGATTTGGGGTCATAATGGGCGATCAGATCCCGGGCTCTGATCTTTTCGGTAACACCTTTATCTGTTTTGTCTTCTTTCCCAAGAAAGGGAATAATTCCTAACACCGGCACCTGTAAAGACTCCTCGACGTCTTCAATGGTTCCCATGGAAGTATCAAATACTTCGACTCCAAAAGCTAAAACCACGCCCAGAATTAGCCCCATGATGGTACCGGTGACAACGATTACTAATTTGGAGGGAATATTGAAGGGATTATCCGGCAATACCGCCGGCCGAACGATGGAAACCTCCTCTACCTGTCCTGACTCCTGAATAAGGGTCTCCTGATGATTTGTCTTTAACTGGGAGTACAGGGATGCCTGCAGATCAACTTCTCTCTGGAGTCTGACAAGATGCAGTGCTTTTTCCGGAATGGTCTGGTTTTCCTTCTTCAACTGGTGCAGGTTTAACAATACATTGGCTTCTTGGGTCTTAAGACTTTGCAATTGCGCAGTGAGTTCTTTTTGGGCCTCCTGGATTACCGCTTGAATCTGATCGTCTATTTCAACCACCTGGGGGTGTTTTTCGGTCAGATGTATCAAAAGGGTCTGCCGTTTCAAAAGCGAGTCGCTTAATTTTTCTTTCAACCCGAATACCGGCGAACTGGCATCTGCAACAAATAAGGCGCCCAAAAGATTGTCCGATGCCTTAACATTCATTTTTCTTACCACTCGC
>CAMYNZ010000281.1 GCA_947259865.1 uncultured Desulfobacterales bacterium
TTTTTCAAGCGATACATCTGCACTTTTGCATTGGCCGGAAAACAATGGGCATCGGCTTTTACGGCGGCCTCTTCTCCATATTCATTATTGATATACAGAATATAATTGTTTTGAAGGTTCCACCAATTTTTTTGAAGCATATCTATAAATTCAATCAATTCGTTTTTCGACAGTTTTGCCAGTTTCTCTGTCTGGGCTTTACTTAGGGCCATATGTCCTCTCCTTTACCCTGCAGGGATTAGGGCACGTCCTTAAAAATTGAGAATTGAATTCATCCCGAAAAACAAATATACTAAAAATAGATCTGATATGTAAAAACGAGAATACCAACATTTTTTGTTTGCTGTTCAGAAGATCAAATACTTTCTTTATCGCGCCAAATCTCTAATATGGTTAAATCGTCGCTAGCCGTTGATTCCCCCTGCCAATGATTTATTGCGTCTAAAAGCTTTTGGCCCCAGGGTGGACCGTTTGCATTCTTTATCGAGTCCATCAGACGATCATTGCCAAAGAGCTCATTATTTTCATCCTGGGCTTCGATAATTCCGTCCGTGAATAGGATTATCGACTCTCCAGGAGACAATATAATTTCTTTTTTCTCGTAATTAACATCCGGTGTAACGCCCAATGATACGCCATTTATCTGCGGCAAATCTCCAGTGCCACCCTCAACGATCCACAGTGGTTGTAAATGACCCCCTATAGCCAGCTGCATTTTGCCGCTGTGGGGCCAATATCTAGCGAGAACAATGGTAGCAAAAAATCCCTCTTCGGCGGTCAGGTTATACGTGCTGTTGTTCACGGATTCGAGGAGTTTGGCTACGTCGCTTTGAATTCGGGCTTCGCTTCGGATTTTGGTGGACAACGCCGCCATAATTAGAGCAGCGGGTACGCCCTTATCGGAAACATCGGCGACATACGCCAGTAAGCTGTCGTCCGGCAGTGGGATAACATCGTATAAATCGCCGCCGACATAGGCGGCAGGAACTGATACAGCCCAGATATGGTTGCCTGATTTCAGCTCGGGAATTTTTGGCCAAAATAAAGATTGAATTTTGGTTGCCGTTTTGAGTTGGATTTTCAGCTGAGACGACTGCTCAAGGACCATGTCATGCAGCGACTTGATCCGCAGCATCGACTTGACTCTGGCGACCAGGGCAGCATGATCCACCGGCTTGGTCAAGTACTCGTCACTACCGGCCTCGAGTCCGGCGACGACGTCTTTTGAATCCGCCTTGGCGGTAACCATGATAATCGGCATAAATGGCAAAGAGGGATCTCCTTTGAGACGTCGGCAGACCTCAAACCCATCCATTTTAGGCATCATGATATCCAGCAGGATCAAGTCCGGCTGCTTTTGTCTGGCCATCGCCAAGCCTGCTTCGCCGTTTGTTGCGGTGATAATTTCGTAATTGTTGGCCGCAAGACGCGCTTGAAAAATATCCACGTTGGCGGGATTATCATCCACAATCAGGATCAGTGGTGGCGTTCGCATTATCCCCTCTTGAGAAAATTATCTACGATATAAATTCACGGATCTTCGCCAAAAGCGCCCGCGGACTAAACGGTTTGGAAACATAAGCATCACATCCGGCCTCATACGCCTTGATATCATCGCCACTCAGCGCATAGGAGGTAACTGCAATGACCGGGATAGAGCTTAAGGCGGGATTGGCTTTTATCCGGCGCGTAGCCTCGTAACCGTCGAAATCGGGCAGTTGAATATCCATCAAAATCAGCGCAGGGCGATGGGACTCAGCCGCGCTAACACCCTCTTCACCGCTAAGTGCCTCGATTATCTCAAAGCCGGCGCTTGTAAGAAGATCGCGCATAATCCGCCGGTTGTCCTCCTGATCTTCAATCACTAAAATCAGTTTACTCATGGCTACTTCCTTTGCTTTTCGACTCGAACCGGCAGCGTGAACCGAAAAGTCGAGCCTTTACCAAGACTGGACTCCACCCAGATTCGGCCTCCATGCATCTCGATTATTTTTTTAGAAATCGAGAGACCCAGACCCGTTCCACCCTTTTCCCTGGTACTGGATCCGTCGGCTTGGTGGAATTCTTCGAAGATCCTCTTTTGATCGGCGTCTGAAAGCCCGGGACCTGTATCAGACACGGAGACTAAAAACGTTTCGTTGGAAACGGTCACCTCTACCCTAACTTCTCCTTCCTCGGTAAATTTGATCGCGTTTCCGAGGAGATTTAAAAGCACCTGGGCAATGCGTTGTTCGTCTCCCTTGCCAGTCATACGATCCTTAGATACCTCGACTTTCAAATCCAGTTTCTTTTCCGCTGCCAACGCCTCAACCGATGTAAAGACCGTTTGGATCAGCTCTCCCATTGAATATTCGTTGAGCGAAAGGGTGAGCTGGCCGGCTTCGATCTTGGAAAGATCGAGAACATCGTTGATCAGGCTGAGGAGATGGCGCCCATTTTTTTCCAGGCGTTCTAGCACGTCCTGGATTTTCTCCGGCACATCACCGTATATGTTGTCAAGGATCAGCTCCGTATAGCCCAGGATGGCATTCAGGGGGGTTCTAAGCTCGTGGCTCATGTTGGCCAGAAATTCGGACTTGTGCTTATTGGCAATCTCCAGCTCGCGCCCCTTTTCCTCGATTTCGTGAAAAAGCCGTGCGTTGTGGATGGCGAGCACCGATTGAGCAGCAAAGGTCTGAAGCAGGTCCACCACCGGTGCGGGGAATTCGCCAGCCGCTTTGCGCCGCACGACCAATCCGCCGATTAGACGGTCTTCGCGCAGCAACGGCAATGCCAGTAGGGCTTGATAGCCCGCTTGCTGGACGAAGGAGAGGGGGTAGTCTGGCACGTTCACAAGGTCTGGGACCTGATCCGGGGCACGCTTTACAGCGGCCTGGCCGATTACCGTTCTGTCCCCTACTCGTAGCCCAGAGTCGCGCAGCGCTTCGATGAACTCTGCGCTCATACCGTAGTTTATCCGCGGTACGAACACCTGCTCTGCTTCGTCGAACTCGTAAATCGTCCCGGCATCGGTCTTTGAGAGCTGAACCGCATGGCGCACAATGCTTGTCAGCACCGTCTCCAAATCCAGCGTGGAGCTGACCACCTGGCTGACTTCTCCCAGGGCTTTCAGCTCTTCCACAGACCGCGCCAGCTCTCGGGTGCGCGCTTCTACCTTCTGCTCCAGAGTTCGGCTGTACTCTTCCAATTTCTTCGTGCTCTCACTGAGTTCTGAAAATAACTGCTTGATCGATCCCCGCATGACATCTAGATGCTGCGCAAGTATTCCAATTTCGTCACTACCGCTTTTGTCAACGAAGGTGTCCAGATCACCATGCGCGATTAATGAAGCCGACTCCTGTAATTTCAATAAAGGTCGAGAAATATATCTTTTTGTTATGACTATGGATGTGAGCCAAATTGCCGCGATGATGAGGACCGTCAAGGCAACAATGCCGTAAATCTGCAAGAGGGCCTTTTTCCTAACGCTTTCGCGTGACATCACGATTAGAATCTTACCGACTTTTTGAATCGGCAATGCCCCCGAAAAGTAAATATCAGAAGATTTGACAATAAATTCCGAGCTCTTCAACGATGTCGGAGGCATTGCCGATTCAAGTTTTTGGTACTGGAACCCGGCACGTTTTTTCTTGGTAATAACCTGACCTTTCCACGATATCGCTGTATAAACAATTGAATCATCTAGAAATAAGGCTTCAACGAAATCATTTACAACTACGTTGTCTAGATTCCATAGAGGCGTCGGCAGACTTATTTGCGCCAGCTTAATGGCATTTTCCAACCGAGTTTCTAGCTCGCTCTCCATTATGGTGATGTTGAAAAAAATGCCGACTGCAGCAAATGTAATCAATAATAACGTAACGATGCCGATCAGGGCATAACTGAAACGCCGGCTGATGCTGCTGACTTCAGGAGAGGTTTTCGACGAGGAGGCTTTCTGCATGGAATAATCCTTTATGACGTATTGCGTCAGCCACTTATCGGCGGGATCTGGGTTATGGCAATGGGTGTGTTTTAGTTTTTAATCTCTGGGAATGGATCATCTTCTAATTTCATATTCCATTTTTTCCTAATTTGCATGATGGTACCATCCGCCATCATTCTGTTAAAAGTATTTGTCCACTTCCGGACAATTGAATCCGATGTCTTCTTTGAAAAAGCAATCATAAGCTCAATTTCCCGCAGGTGGTGTACCTCTTCAAACTCAGTATAATCAACTCCGGCCAAATCACATACCGTTCTTAACCCCGGTATTTTATAGGCCCATAAGTCGATACGCCCGAGAGCAAGCTTTTTCGCATTTAATTGTTCATCCGAAACAGGTTCAAGATTTGTAAATCCATGCCTTTTGAGTAAACGCTCTCTTGTATCATCCCGAAGTGTCCCGATGCGTCTTGCCTTTTTGGCATCCTCCAGGCTGCCAATTCGGATACCCGAGCCCTTTTTCGCCACAAGAATGTCTCTTTTCGTGGCTAACGGCCCAACCCATTTAAATTTATCTTCGCGTACCTTGGTGTAGGTCATTCCAAACAATATAACGTTTTTATCTTCCAGAGCCATTTTGTAGGCTCGGGCCCACGGATATACCTGTATTTGCTCCTGAGATCCTACCCGCTTCTGAATTTCTTTCACGATCTCCACCGAAGGGCCAACCAACACTCCGTTTTCCACATAGTTTAACGGTGGCAAATTCTCGGTTAAAATAGTGAGCTCTTCGCACCAGACAGATCGGCCTGTAAGTAGAACAATTGAAGTCACAATTAGAAGTAACTTTTTCATAACAGACCTCCTTTGAATTCTTACCATTTACTACACTGCAGGATTGAAAAATAATCGGCTTTCAATGAAGTAAACCCCTGGTTATTTCTGAAATGATTCGGTCTGGTTGCGATTCGGCTCAATATAGCGTCACGATAGGCTGATATTTATTAGATAGGACAAACAAAGTCAATAAATTTGGATATTAAAACAAAGTATAAAATTCGAAGAATTGCAGATGTGTTCGTAATCAAAGAGAAATTTGAGGCTTTTCAAAGTCTTTGATATTTGGCGGAAACTAAAAATCAAGCGAACGCAGATTTATTGGTATGGTCATAGGATGGGTGAGACCTGTGATATGTAACGGATGAACCAAACATGTTTCTCAAAT